>NZ_NPJB01000084.1:0-238824 GCF_002251345.1 Prevotella sp. P4-119
GGAGCTGCTGGATGCGCTCAGGGGGAACGAAACTGCCGCGCACCAGTTCCTTCATCATGCACTCGGCTATCCACTGTGCATCTTTCACGTCGCTCTTGTGACCGGGAAGCTGCTTGATGAAATAGGGATTGATAAGTTTCAGCTTGAAATGCGGTTCCAGTATGCGCCATACAGGAATCCAATAGACACTTGTGCTTTCCATACCAACCTCCTGCACGTGATACGTGAGCATCAAATCACGCATTTCCTCAAGCTGATTTGTTAAAACACCATACTTTTTCTCAAAAATCTCACCCGTGCTGCTCATAATACAAAGAAATATGCTATCTTTGTGCACGTCAAGTCCGCATACTATTCTCATAAGCCTAACTTTAGAGGATTAAACAATAGGCCCCAAATATACAAAATTGTGACGAAAGAGCACGTATATAGGACAAGAATCTGTGGCGGACTTGACATTTTTTCTCTCAAACACTGCCCGATTCGGGGAAATGACATTAGGTTTTTTATCCCGACTGGCTTATAATTCGGGGGTTTTATGTAAATTTGCATCATGTTAAGGTTTAAATAATAGCATTATGACTTTATTCGATCAGATTAGCGAGGACATCAAGTCCGCAATGAAGGCTCGCGACAAGGTTCGTTTGGAGACGCTCCGCAACATTAAGAAAGTGTTCCTTGAGGCAAAGACTGCTCCTGGAGCCAACGACTCATTGGCTGATGCTGATGCATTGAAGATTATCTCAAAACTTGCCAAGCAGGGCAAGGAGACTGCGGCAACCTACACACAAGCAGGACGCCAGGATTTAGCTGATGCTGAGTTGGCACAGGTAGAAGTGTTGGAGAGTTATCTGCCGAAACAACTTTCCCAAGAGGAAATTGAGGCAGAGGTGAAGAAGATTATTGCTGAAGTGGGAGCCACAAGCATGAAGGAGATGGGAAAGGTAATGGGCACAGCCAGCAAGCAGTTGGCAGGAAAGGCGGATGGCCGAGTCATTTCTGAGATTGTAAAGAAACTCTTGGCATAAACTTTGATTCTATGTCTGGAATTAGTGGCACAATAATGGCACAGAGCACTGTAACTCGTTGGTGCTCAGCACGTGCTTTAAACTTCAATGAGGACGAGTATTAAACACTGCTGGCACTCCCTGTCAGTTTAAACTGTTACATAGCGGTATGTGAATCTTGAGAAGGTTCCCATACCGCTGTTTTTCTCGCGCGCACGCACACGCGATGTCGCAAAGATTCGGCCACTCGACCACCATTGCTTATAAGCAGTTATATCACAATGCTTTATATGGGTGGTCGAATATTTCTTGCTTACGTTTTCGACCACTCTTCGACCACATTGCCACCACTGTTGCACACATGAAACAGTCCAAGTACGATAGTTGCTGTCTCTTCAAGTGCAGTCATTGGCGTTTGCCAGCACATTGTCCCATGTAGGAACAATAGTTTATATCTTGCATTTTCTTGTCGTGAGGTCAATACGCCAATACGTTCCAGAGGTCGCGTATGCGTGCTTCTGGATCCCATTTCTCTTTGAAAGTCCATAGTGCAGTGACTGCATGGAAAAGTGGTTTCTCTTCCGATTCCTCCAGATTATCGTTAAGCCATCCGCTGTTTCCTCCTTCGCGCGAGCAGTTATAATAGTATGTGCGTAGTCCCCAAGGACACGGATCGAGCACCTTGTCGCTGTAAGCATAGCAGATGTTGGTGTCGAGAATCTGTTTCGACAGTCTGCAGTTGAGCAGGAAAAACTGTGAATCGTGGTGGTATCTACCGAGTATGGTAGGCGATTTAGCATCGAAATACGAGTCTTTGATAACCAGTTTCTGGTCTTTCGAACCTCGTCCGTCGTGCCAGATGATGGCGCGGCTATCGCCCAAAAAGCGGCAACGGGTGGCGTAGCACCATCCTCTGGGGCATAGGAAATCCACACCGGGACATCTCAGATACAGGTCAGCGTGGTAGTACATGCCGTCAGTCTTTGCCCACAAAGCCAGTGCATCATTACCGTCCGCCCATACATTAGAGTTGATAACGATGGTTCTGGTGGCTCTTCCGAAGATAGCCATTTGGTGTGTAGTGGTGTTTTCTATTGTTGTTCCGTAGTTGTTATATACCGTCAGTCCGCTTATCACGCAGTCGTCAGCTCCCTCTTGAAGTACTATCACACCGTTGCCAGTAGGCTTTCCGTGATATTCCGGCATTTTATTGGTTTTAGCAGTTTCAGCCAAAACGATGATTGTGCTGTCGCGGTCTTCACCTACCAGTACGATGTTGGGTCGGTCGATCACCACCTTTTGGTGGTAAGTACCCTTGCGAATCAGAATCTTATAGGGTTTGGTAGGTTGCTGTGGCGCCTTCTCAATAGCCAGTTGAATGCTGTCTCCGGGATTGACAATGGCATCAAAATCTGCCATGTTCGCCTTTGGCTTTCTAAACCACTGTAGTAGTCCCGTCTCGTTTCCACCTTTGGTTTGCAGACTGATAGCCACCTTATGTTTGGGATCGTAGCGTTCTGCCCATTTGTTGTAATCTTCATAGAGTGACGAAGGACCTTCGGTGTACCATGCATAACCATTGCGTCGTTCGCTACCAATCTGGTAGAGATGTCTTCTGGGCACACCATCTCTGTCGCAAACAAACGGTTCACCATATTCCAAATCATAGAAGCGAGCCCATATAGGATGTGCATTCTTGTCAGCCACCAGTTGTGTGTCGCGGTAGGGCGATCCCCATTTTCCGATGTGCGCAACCCTCATTCCCGTCAGTTTGTGGTCGTCAAACCATTTCATAGCGCCGTGGATAGCCGTCTTGACCTCGTCACTTGGATGATCCAGGCTCATCAGCAGACGCACCAGTCCGGCACTCTCCGAACTGCAGAACGAAGCCAACTCGAAGGCTCTTGCTTTTGCAGGCTCCAGCGTTTCCCTATCGTGTTGCTGACACCACACCGTAGGTTTACCGTCGCGTCTTATTTGTGTAGCGAGAATACAATCGATACCTTTATCGAAAGCCACTTTCATTTTCTTGCGCATCTCCTTTGTGATGAGTTTTCCTTGATAGGGCTCCTGCTGTTCCACCATGTCTTTCAGCATCAACATGGTGTGTTCCATGGCATGGTCGTTATAGGTGATATGAATCTGATAGTCGCGCATTACAGGCCAAAACTGCGGCCATCCGCCGTTGGGATACTGCCCGCTGAGCAGATAATTCACCCCTTTGCAGAACGCATCTTTATATCGTTCATCCTTCGTTTGTTGGTAGAGTCGTGCCAAGAAAATCATTTGTGTGGTCGTGGCATCATTGTCGGTAGTAGAGTCGTTGCGTCTTGATTTCTCCGCCATCACCTGTTCGCGTTCCTTGTCTGTCATGCGTTTCACCATGTCAATGTTCTTAGGCCATCCGCCTGTCACACGTTGGTAGAGTAGGAGTTGGTCGCCTATACGTCGTGCCTCCTCAGTGCGGAAGAACTGCGGATCAGTTTCCCTCAATACCTGTTTGTAGCCTTTTTGTGCTGTTGCTGCCATGACAAAAGCAAAACACAGTAGGATCATCATCTCGATGCGCTTATTGCGCAGATTGATTTTAGTAGTAGTTGTTATTCCCATACAATTTAGTAGTTTGTTTTTCTAATATAGTAATTGTGCCTACAAAGGTAGTGCAAACCTCTGAAATACAAAAGAAAAACACTTTTTTCTTTTGTATTTCAGAGGTGCCGCCTACCTGTGTCCTCATGTTCTCTTACGATTTTCTGTATCGTTACACAATATATCGTTAGAAAAGTCGTTATATTCTATGTGAAACGTTTACCGCTGATATGGATATTCTTGTTGGCATCACTGCGAGTGTTGGCACAGCAGGATGTGTCTTTTGCACATTATTGGGCAATGGAACCATCATTCAATCCTGCCGCCGTTGGCAAGGAGTCCAAGATCAATATAACGGGAGCCTATCAGTTGAGCATGGCAGGCTATGAACAGCATCCGCGTACGATGAATCTGGCAGCCGACATGCCTTTCCGACTGCTCAATATGACCCATGGCGTGGGCATACAGTTGTTGAACGATGAGATAGGACTCTTCACCCATAAGCGCATGGCGTTGCAGTATGCGTTGCAGTGCCGCTTGTTTGGAGGTCATCTGCGCTTCGGTTTGCAGGCAGGAGTATTGAGCGAGGGTTTCAAAGGCTCCGAACTTGATGCAGAAAACAGTAGCGATCCCGCGCTACCCACCGCCGATGTCAATGGTACAGCCTTCGATTTCAGTGGCGGACTCTATTATCTTCACCGCAACTGGTATGTCGGTGTCTCTGTTTTACACGCCACAGCCCCAGCGGTAGAGATGGGTAATCGCAGCTTGTTACAGGTCGATCGCATCTATTATCTTACTGCAGGCTACACTTTCCGATTGCGCAATCCCCATCTGGCGATATTGCCCAGCGTGCTTGCCTATACCGATGGCACCTCGCAGCGAGCTGATTTCACCGCCCGTTTGCGTTATACCAACGATGAAAAGATGCTCTATGGGGGAGTGGGCTATAGTCCCACCAACTCGGTAACAGCCATGATTGGCGGAAATTTCCACGGCGTACACATTGGTTACAGCTATGAGATGTACACCACAGGAACAGGCGTTGGCAATGGCAGCCACGAACTCTTCGTGGGCTATCAAACCAATATTGACATCGGACCGCGCCGCCGCAACCGCCATCAGAGTGTGCGCATCCTGTAACAGACAATAGACATATAACAACAGACCATAATAGACAAAAAACGATATGAATACACTACGACACATACCACACGTCAGACACACCATCCGCTGGTATCATCCCGCGTTGCTTCTACTCTTCGCAATGCTCGCTGCCAGTTGTCTTGGATCCAAAATCAGTTCGTCTCAAGGTGGCGAAGTGACTGGCCATAGTGGTCGCACCTTTGCCGAACCGACCCCTTACGGCATGACCCTTGTGAAGCGAGGCCATGTCAAAATGGGTATTGAGCAACAAGATTCGCTATGGGGCAGACGCACACCAGTGCGCGACATCTCGGTGGAGAGTTTCTGGATGGACGAGCGCGAGGTGACCAATTCCATGTATCGCCAGTTTGTCAGCTACGTCCGCGACTCTATTATCCGCGAGCGTTTAGCCGATCCAAACTATGGTGGCGATGAGACCTATAAGATAGAAGAAGACCGTTACGGCAATCCCGTCACTCCCCATCTCAATTGGAAAAAACCGTTGCCACGGCGTCCTAACGAGGACGAACAGCGTGCTTTCGAAAGCCTATATACCACCAATCCAGTGACGGGTGAGAAACTTATCGATTGGCGCCAACTCAATTATCGGTATGAAATATACGACTATGCCGAGGCAGCCAAGCGCAAATACCGCACCAATCCGCAAGAACGCGTGTTGAATACCGATTATCGTCCCAATCCCAATGAGCGCATCTGGATATCCAAAGATACGGCATATATCGACGATGAAGGTCGCATCGTGCGAGAAACCATCAACCGCGAATACACCGGTCCGTGGGATTTCCTCAATACCTATATTGTCAATGTCTATCCCGACACCACCTGTTGGGTCAACGATTTTCCCAATGCCGCCAATGAGAACTATATGCGGTTCTACTATTCGAGTGCCGCCTATAATGACTATCCTGTAGTTGGTGTCACTTGGGAACAGGCCAATGCCTTCTGTGCCTGGCGCACTGCCCATCTGTTGCGTGGTCTTGGCGAGGCAGCACGCTATGTGCAGCGCTATCGTCTGCCTACCGAAGCCGAGTGGGAATATGCAGCACGTGGTAAAAACCAGAATGAATTTCCATGGGACAATAAGGAAATGGCATCCGGTAACGGGTGCTATTATGCCAACTTCAAGCCCGACAACGGTAATTACACCAAAGACGGTAACCTCATTACCAGTCGCACAGGCATCTATAATGCCAATTCCAACGGACTTTACGATATGGCAGGCAACGTAGCCGAATGGACCAGCACCATCTATACCGAGGCAGGTGTTGAACAAATGAACGATATCAACCCCGACCTTCGCTACAATGCAGCACCCGAAGATCCCTACCGCATGAAGAAAAAGACCGTGAAAGGTGGATCTTGGAAAGACCCCGAATCGATGGTCCGTTCCGCCTGGCGCACCTTTGAGTATCAGAATCAGCCACGCAGTTACATCGGTTTCCGCTGTGTGCGCAGTATGGCTAATACCAATAGCGGTAAAGTGAAAAACAAAAAATAAGCATATTCACCCTCAAAAACGAAACACCATGACAGAATATAGCAAGTTGAATATCATCTATAAACTACAGAAATGGATGGACAGCGTAGCCGGTCAAACCTTTCTGAACTATGCCTACAGTTGGGGTGCAGCCATAGTCATTTTAGGCACACTCTTTAAGTTGACCTACCTTCCCTATGCCAATATCTTTCTCTATTTAGGTATGGGAACCGAGGTCTTCGTATTTTTCCTGTCGGCTTTCGACCGTCCGTTCGACAAGACAGCCGATGGCATGGAACTGAAAACTCATAGCGATATGGCGGTTAACGAACCATCTTCTGTCTCCGCAACCACTGTGCCTTCATTGTCTGGCACCGCTTCGTCTTCTCCGTCTGGCGTCGCTTCGTCTTCCCCGTCGGGTAGCGTTTCTTCGTCTGGATTTATCTCTGTTTCGGGTGATATCAACATTCCACAATGGCATGCGCCACAGATTCCAGAAGGTCTCGACGAGCAGATAGCCGGTTATACCGCCGAGTTGGAGAATCTCAACCGCACGTTGACCAGCATCAGCCGCGTCTATGAAATGCAGCTCAAGAGTGCCAGTACGCAGATCGGAACAATAGACAGTATCAACGAACAGACGCGCCACATGGCCACTCAGATAGCCGAACTCAACCGCATCTATGCCCGCATGATCGAGGCCATGTCCGTTCAAAACAAGATGCAATAGCCCATTCAAATCCCAATAATTCCGTATTATGGCAATCAAGAAACGTCCATTATCGCCCCGTCAGAAGATGATCAATCTGATGTATGTCATCCTCATGGCGATGCTGGCGCTTAATGTATCGACCGAAGTGCTTGAAGGTTTTTCGGTAGTAGAAGATAGTTTGCGCCGCACAGCGCAGACCGCTACCGATGAAAACCGCACACTTTATGCCGATTTTGAAGCACAGATGAAGCGCAATCCGCAGAAGGTTCGCCAGTGGTTTGAGTGTGCACAGCAGGTACGCCAAATGAGTGATTCGCTCTATCTGTTGGCTGATGAGTTGAAACAAGCCATTGTCTGCGAGGCCGATGGCCCCGACGGCGATGTGCTAAACATCCGCAAGAAGGAAGACCTCGACGCAGCTTCAACGGTGATGCTCACTGTGGGTAGGGGTCGTGGCGAAGCCCTTCGCCAGGCGATAGTGCGCTATCGCGAGTATATACTGACGCTTCTTCCCGACAGTGCCCAGCAGCGCATGGTGGCTCAAAGCCTATCCACCGAACCCTCTGCCGAGGCTCGTGCCGTAGGTAAAAATTGGCAGGAATATATGTTCGACCACATGCCTGTGTCTGCTGCCGTCACTATGCTGACCAAATTGCAAAACGATGTGCGCCATGCCGAAGGTGAGGTTTTACACCGTCTGATGGCCAATGTCGATATGAAAGACCTACGTGTGAATAGCGTCAGTGCATTGGTCATTCCCGAATCACAAACTGTAGTGCGAGGCGAACGCTTTTCTGCCCGCATCGTGATGGCAGCAGTAGATACCACTCAGAATCCTCAGATTTTCATCGGCGGTCGTCCTGTTCAGTTGCCCGGTGGCCGTTATGAGGCACTCACCACCCGTGCTGGCGACTTCACCCTATCGGGTTTTATCCAGATGCCCAACGGTCGTGGCGATATGGTGCGCCGTGAGTTTAGTCAAAAATACACGGTGGTAGAACCCTCCGCCACCGTTTCCGCCTCGTTGATGAATGTGCTTTATGCCGGTTACAACAATCCGTTGAGCATCTCCGTGCCGGGTGTTCCCGTCACCAAGATACAGGCATCGATGACAGGCGGCACCTTGCAGCCCGTCGGTCCGGGTCGCTATATTGCCCGGCCCACTACTCCAGGCAGTGAAGTGGCTATCACCGTCACCTCCACCAACAGTGGTCGTGCGCAACAGATGGGGCGCTTCGCCTTCCGTGTGCGTCGTTTGCCCGACCCCACACCTTATATTAATATAGCTGCCGAAGGTGGTGGCAGAAGTCGTTACCATGGTGGTGCGCTGTCGAAAGCCCAACTCGTAGGCACCGACGGTATAGGCGCAGCCATCGACGATGGTATTCTCGATGTGCCCTTCCGCGTACAGAGTTTTGAAACCGTCTTCTTCGACAATATGGGTAATGCCGTTCCTGTGGCAAGCCAAGGCGCACATTTCTCTGCTCGCCAGAAGGATGTGATACGCCGTTTGCAGCGCAACCGTCGCTTCTATGTATCGCGTGTGACCGCCGTAGGTCCCGATGGAATCGCCCGAAAATTAAACACTTCGATGGAAATTATCGTGAAATAATACATCAATAAACTACCTCCACGACTATGAAGAGAATCCTCCTGATAACCGCTCTCGCCACGGTGTTGACGATTACCGCCACCACTTCAGTGGCACAACCCAAGGCGCGTCGCCAGCAAACCACAGCCACTCCGCAGCAACAAGGCATCAGTCAACGCGCCCGTCTGATGTATCCCACATCGCTCGATATGCCTGAAGATGTGGTGTGGCGTCGTGACCTTTATCGCGAAATCCACCTCGACACCGATGCCAACTCCGGTCTGTATTACCCCGTGGAACCCATCGACCGCCAGTTGAACCTCTTTACCTATATCTTCAAATTGGCACTCAACGGTTATATTCCCATTTACGAATACCGATTAGATGGGCAGGAATCGTTCAGCGACTCCTCGCGTGTGGCTATCAAAACCGTGCTCGACGACCAGCAGATCTATTATGAAAAGAAAAACAATCGCTTGCATGTGGATAATAGCGACATTCCTTCTGCCGATGTCAAACTCTACTATCTGAAGGAAAGTGCCTACTACGACCAGACCAATGCACAGTTTCGTCGCAAGGTCATCGCCCTCTGTCCTGTCATTGTGCTCGACGATGAGTTTGGCGGAATGCCATCCAAGCGTCCTTTGTTCTGGGTGCGTTATGCCGATTTGGAACCCTTCCTCAACCGCCAGACGGTAACAGCATCGTCGGTGAACGATGCTGCCACCATGACGCTCGAAGACTATTTCACCCTCCATTGCTATCAGGGACCCATCTATAAGACCGGTCAGCGACAGGGAAAACGCATGCCGCAGTTTGGCGACACAGCCGATGCCGACCAGCAACAGCAGGCAGCTTTGCGTCAGGCGAAACAGATAGACGAGGAATTGGCAGCCTTCGAACGCCGTGTGTTTGGTCATACACCACAGCGCGACTCTATAGAAGCAGCCAACAAGAAAGCATTGGAACAGGGTGAAACAGTAAAAAGCAAGAAGTCAAAAACCGTAAGAAGTCGCCGCGTGCGCACGGTGAAAAGCAAGGCAGCACCCCGCAGTTCCTCCTCGTCGGCAGGTTCGCGCCAACCCCGTGTGACGGTACGTCGCCAGCGTCATTGACCCACATGATGCAGCAAAAATGATGAAAAACCGACAAAAATGTTGTCTTTCTCAGATATAATGCGTATCTTTGTTGCGCAATTCATAAATTAAAGTAGATATGAAAAAGTTGTTTACCTTGATTGCTCTCGCCTGCATGGCATGGGCAATGCCTGCACAGGCACAGGTTGATTTCGGTGTGAAAGCAGGTCTCAACCTTACCAATTTTTCGATTAACGACAGTAAAGTTCTTGCCGCAGAAAACAAGACTGGCTTCTTTGCCGGTGTTACAGCCAAGGTAACCCTGCCGGTTGTAGGTCTCGGCGTTGATGGATCTGTGCTCTACGACCAGCGTGAAGCTAAGTTGAAAGGACCGGGCACAACCCTGAAACAGCAGTCAATCCAGATTCCTGTCAACCTGCGTTATGGCGTTGGACTTGGTGATATTGCCAATATCTTCGCTTATGCCGGACCTCAGTTTGGTTTCAACATCGGTGGAAAGAACGATTCATTCGATGAAAGACTTGATAACGTCAACAACTGGCGCTTTAAGGACAGCAACCTCAGTGGTAATGTCGGCGTAGGTGTTACCCTGTTGAAACACTTGCAAGCCTCAGTCAACTATAACTTTGCCATCGGTAAAACCGGTGATTTTGATTCTGTTGGTGATGCCATCGACAGTATGGACAAGAAAACTGTCAAAGCCAAAGCCAATGCTTGGCAGGTATCGCTGGCATACTTCTTCTAAGCAAACTGCAACAACCAAAATAGTTTGGGCGGTCCTTCGAGACCGCCTTTTTCTGTTTCTCACCACATCCATGAACCACTCTACGAGACAGCTTCTTGTGGCCAGCCGACATCGTGGAAGAACTGTCCGAAACAACCACTCGCTTGCTCTGCCTCCAACATTTTTCTCTTTTCTATCTATCATTTCCGGTCGGGGAGTATATGCGTTTGCGTTTTTTTTCATTATCTTTGACCCAAGGTCTTAGGTAGGCTGCACCTCGGGAATGAAAAGAAAAACTCGTTTTCCTTTTGCATTTCGCTCGGTTTGCACTACCTTTGCAGAGATGATGACCTATGCTGATATCATTCTGCCCGTGCCTTTGCACGCCACATTCACCTACTCCGTGCCCGAAGGCATGTGTGTAGGCGAGGGAATGCGTGTGCTCGTTTCGTTCGGTCGCAATAAGAAATATGTGGGCATAGTCGATCGTTTACATCACGACAAGCCCGAACACTATGAGGTGAAACCGTTGCTTCAGGTGATGGATCCTATCCCCATCGTCAATCCGTCGCAGTTGAAGCTGTGGCACTGGATAGCCGATTACTATCTGTCGCCCATCGGCGATGTGTATAAGGCAGCCATGCCTGCCGGCTTGAAAGCCGAGGAAGGCTATAAACCCAAGACCGAAACCTATATTCGACTTACGCCAGCCTACCGCAACGAGGCTTCTATCCATGTGGCCATCAATATGCTGACGCGTGCACAGAAGCAGTTGGAGGCCTTCAATACCTATCTATTTCTCTCCCATTGGGATGAGGTAGCCCAGTCAACGCCTATTGCCGAGGTGACGCGCGAAGAACTTATGAACAGCAGTCATGCCACTTCAGCCATCATCAGCCAGTTGGAAAAACGAGGCATGCTTGAGACCTACGAGGTGGAAGTGGGGCGCTTAAACCATGGCGGTGACTATCATCCCGAACTCATCCCGCCGCTATCCGAAGCGCAGACCACTGCCTACAACAGTCTTTTGATGCAGATGATGGGCCATCCCGTCACGTTGCTACATGGTGTGACAGGTAGTGGCAAGACCGAAATCTATATTCACCTCATCCGCCGAGCCCTCGAACACAAGCAACAGGTGTTATATCTCTTGCCTGAAATAGCATTGACGGTGCAGATGATGCAACGCCTGCAACGCGTGTTTGGCGACCGCCTGGGCATCTACCACTCCAAATATTCGGATGCTGAGCGCGTGGAAATCTGGCAGAAGCAACTCTCATCACATCCCTACGACATCATTCTCGGTGCTCGCTCGGCAGTGCTCTTACCTTTTCAGGAACTGGGTTTGGTCATTGTCGATGAGGAACATGAAAACTCTTACAAGCAGCAAGACCCTGCTCCCCGATACCATGCGCGATCGGCAGCCATCGTCTTGGCACACATGACCGGTGCCAAAACCGTGTTGGGCACCGCCACTCCATCCATGGAAACCTACTACAATACGCAGACCGGCAAGTATGGGCTTGTTTCGCTGACTCAACGTTTTCAGGGCATGCAACTGCCGCGTATCGAAGTGGTCGATGTGGCACGGCTGCAACATCGCAAGGAGATGAAAGGGCCGTTCTCGCCACTTTTGCTCACCAGCATGCGTGAAGCGCTGCAACAAGGAGAGCAGGTCATACTCTTTCAAAATCGCCGTGGCTTCGCGCCGATGGTGGAGTGTCATCAGTGCGGATGGGTGCCGAGGTGTCAGCATTGTGATGTTTCGCTCACGTTGCACCGCCAAATCAACCAGCTGACCTGTCACTATTGTGGCTATACGTATCAGATACCTGATAGATGTCCGTGTTGCGAGTCGAAAGATCTGCGTTCGCGTGGTTTCGGAACCGAGAAGATAGAAGAGCAGATACGCGACCTTTTCCCCGAAGCACGCATTGCACGCATGGATCTTGATACCACCCGAACGCGCAATGCCTACGAGCGTATCATCAGCGATTTCGGTGCCGGGCGCACCAACATCCTTATCGGTACGCAGATGGTGACCAAGGGACTCGACTTCGACAAGGTGAGCGTGGTGGGCATATTAAATGCCGATTCCATGCTCAACTATCCCGATTTCCGTGCTTACGAACAAGCCTTTATGATGATGTCGCAAGTGGCAGGACGTGCAGGCAGAAAAGGTCATCAGGGGCTGGTCATACTACAAACGAAGAATACCGAAGTGCCTGTCATCGGACAAGTGGTGGCACATAACTACACAGCGCTCTACCATGACCTTGTGGAAGAGCGCCAGCTCTTCCGCTATCCGCCGTTCACTCATCTGGTCTATGTATTTCTGAAGCATCGCTACGATGCCACGGTAGAGACTGCCGCTATAGAGATGGGGTCGCGGTTGCGTCAGTTGTTTGGCGCCAGAGTGCTTGGTCCCGATAAACCCGCAGTGGCAAAAGTGAAGTCGCAGAATATCCGCAAACTCGTTTTGAAACTCGAACTGGGTATTGATCTGCCTCGTGTGCGCCAATGTTTGTTGCAGGTGCAACAGCAAATGATGGGCGACAAGCGCTATTCATCGCTTGTCATCTACTACGATGTCGATCCGCAATAGGATGTAAAGATCGTTGTTGCACTTTCCAAACCATGATTTCAACCGTCAGAAACCTATGGCAATGCCGTCCTCAAATTTGGTTTATGCCACGCAAAAACCATTCATTTTGCAATGCTTTCGATGTTACAGTAATTCCCTGATAATAAGCTGTTTGAAGCCTGTGTAACTTACATAGCTCTGCAAATTCATTGAGTTTGCAGACCAAATTCATTGAGTTTGCTCAGCAATTTCATTGAATTTGCTGACCAATTTCAATTGAATTGCTGAGGAAAACAAATTGAATTGCTGAGGAAAACAAATTGATTTGCTGAGGAAAACAAATTGATTTGCTGAGGGAAGTATGTTGGGTAGGGATGTGATGTAACGAAAAAAACAAAGCCGTGGAGAAGATTCTCCGCGGCTTTGTTGCGTAAGTATGACAGTCGCGAACGACTTGCTTGTTATGAATGGTATTAGAAATCGATGTCGAGACCCAGCGCAAACACATTGTTGTTGCGGGTGAAATCGCTGCTGTAGCTGAGGCTCTTGTCAGCGGTGAGCTGCACTTTCTCCTCCACCTTCTTATGCTGATAGAAGGTGTGGAAGTAAGCCACGTTGAGATGCATCTTGTCGGTGAGGTGGACCACAGCACCGCCAGCTACTGAGTTGGAACTAACTACGAATGAACGGTCCTCCATATACTCGTCGGAAATGCCGTAGTTGGTGTTCTGCCATCCAGCACTTACGGTGAGTTTCTTGCATACATCATATTCTGCACCGGCATTCCATTCGAGTGTTCCGCGCTTCAACAGTTTCTGACGGTCGTTGTATGAAGTGGCGTGTTTATCGTCAAACCAGTGGAAACCTACGTTGATGCGGAGTGCATCGATGGGTTTGTAGCCAGCACCGATAGTCAGATAGGCAGGAATATCACCGGCAATTTTCTTGCCATCCTCATATTCTCCGATGGCTGCATCCAGTTTCTGGTCGAACTGTGATTTAAGCTGACCCATGGCAGCGGTAACGTGTTCGTTGCCAAGGATAGCGTCAGCAGCAGCTTCGGGAACACCAGCCTGGATATAAGCAGTTCTCAGATTGTCTGCCAAGTTACCGATACTTGGGGCATAGTTGACTGCCTTGTTCTTCAAGCGCATACGAGTCTTGAACTCATACTTTGCAGCGAAGTTCCACTTGCCGGTTTTGTAATCCACAGCAAGGATAGGGGTGAAGCCCAGTCCGCTCTGGTCACAGCTCAGTTCGATATTGGCTGCGTTGGGCTTTGAAGGGTCGAGCACCTGGTAGAGTGGCATTGCGCCAACCTTGATGTCGCGCACATAGCCATAATAGTTACAGGTGGCATATACGCCGCGCACACCGGCAAAGGCGCTGAAGTTGTCGCTTACACGGTATGCAGCACCTACAGAGAGACCGAAGTAATACTGGCGACCGTGCATATAGCTGTCGTAGCTGTATTTGCCATCGGTTCCGAAAGCAGCGTCAGAACTGAAAAAACGGCTGGGAATGGGCAGACCCATGGCTTGTCCTACAGCAGCACCCACCTGGTCGATACCGCCTGCCAACTGGCAAGCACCCATGGCTGTCTCGGCTACAATCTTCTCGAACGAACCCAGTCCGTTGTCGAAAGTACATTTACCGCCGCCACCAGTCAGTGCAAAGTTGGCTTGCAACGACCAACGGTTCTTGTTGTAAGCATACTGAAATGATGGGATGACTGGAGCTAAAGCCTTACCTTTGAAAGTGCGTGGGGTAATGGCATTGTTCACATTATTAGTGAAAAGCATATAATCGTTCTCAATGTCACGGGTCTGATAAGCCAACTGCCAGTTGATGGCGAGGTGGTGTCCGTCGGCCATGAATGCCACGCCGGCAGGATTGTAATATACTCCGTCGATACCGATGGATGCCTCACGGCTCATCATTCGGTTAAAGGCAGCGTGCTGGTTGGTATTGGTCAGCAGACCTCCAGCATACGCACAAATAGTTGTCATCATGAAAACAACACAGGTAATAAAACTCTTTTTCATTCCTTTGAATTAAACAAAATTATCTTAAAATTGGCTGCAAAGGTAGTTGTATTGTTCTGATTTTCCGTAAATGTCACAAGGATATTAAGGTTTGTTAACTAAAATTTGTACTAAACATGCACAAAAAGGCGCGTTTGTGCAGTATTTTCTTGCACAAACACGCCCTTTGGTGTGCAATATTTCGGGTGCGTTTATTCCTTTTTCGCCTCTTTCTTTTCCGTAGGATAGTTGATACGGGTGTGATATACCGTCTTTAGCTTTTCGATGAGTATGGTTTTAGCATACTGTATATCTCTGAAGGTGATAGGACATTCGCGGAAGTATCCTTCGCTCATTTGCGAGTCGATAATGCGGTTCACCAAGTCGCGAATGTTTTGTTCGGTATAGTCGGAGAGCGACCGTGAAGCCGCCTCTACCGAGTCAGCCATCATCAATATGGCTTGTTCGCGAGTGAAGGGATTGGGACCGGGATAGGTGAAGAGCAGGTCGTCAACATCCTCGTTGGGGTGTTCGTTCTTGTATCTGATGTAGAAGAACTTGGCTTTTCCCTGTCCGTGGTGGGTCGATATGAAGTCGCGAATGGGTTTAGGCAGGTTGTAGCGGTCTGCCATTTTCTGTCCTTCGGTTACGTGGCTGATGATAATCTGTGCGCTCTTGATGTCGTCAATCATGTCGTGGGGATCCACACCCGTCTGGTTTTCGGTAAAATAGATAGGGTTCGACAACTTACCTATGTCATGATATAGCGCGCCCGTGCGCACGAGTGTGGCGTTGGCGCCTATCTTGTTGGCAATCTCTCCAGCAAGGTTTGCCACTTGGATAGAGTGGTTGAAGGTGCCGGGAGCTATCTCACTCATGCGGCGCAAGAGGTCGTTGTTGGAATTGGAGAGTTCGATCAGGGTGATGTCGCTGGTGAATCCGAAGAGTTTCTCTACCAGATAGAGTAGCGGATAAGCGAAGAGCAGGGTCACACCGTTTACCATCAGATAGTTGTACGAACTATAGTCTATCTGTGTCAGCGAACTGTTGCGCATCCAGTCGAATGCCAGATTGGTAATCATGGCGGCAGCGGTGGCAATGATGGCTGTCTTGAAAAGCTGGGAACGCTGTGTCATTTCGCGAAGCGAACAGATGGCAGTAAGACCGGCAACCGACTCTACCACGATAAATTCGAAGGGGTGGGCGAGCATGATGGCACAGATGAGTACCATGGTTATGTGTGCCATAAATGCCGTTCGCGAGTCGAGGAACACACGGATAAAGATGGGCACCATGGCATACGGCAACAGATAGACGTGGATGAACGTGTTGCGTACAAAGATTGCTGTGAGCAGACAGAACACCACCGTCAATACGTAGAGCATGGCTATGCTACGCGGTTTCTCCAGATAGTCGCGCCGGAAAAGAAAGATATAGACCGTAAAGGTGATCATGAAGATAGCCACATACATGATCTGTCCGAGCAGTACCAACTGGTTTTGCGTGCTGTCTTGCTGCAACCGCTCGTTTTCTTTCATATACGATTCAATGATGCGGTAGGTCTTGTCGGTCACGATTTCGCCTCGGCCAATCACCTTCTGTCCCTTCTGCACCACACCGCTTGCCAGTGCAATGCTGGAGAGAATGTCGCTCTTGCTTGCTTCGCTGCGCTCGCGGTCAAAGTAAAGATTGTTGGTGATATAGTCGTTGAGGTCGCATTTCTGTAGGATGGGGCGCTGCAGGGCAAGGGGTTCTTCGCGGAAAAGCTGCTCATAGGCGGTCTTGGTGGAATAGACGCTTGCCACAGGAATACTTCCTGCCACCTTGCCGCTTACCACGCGAATCATGGCGGCAGTATCTGCGCGCAGTTCTGAATAATCGGCTGAAGGCATGATGCCCTGCTGGTATAGCTCGTGAAGGCACTTCACTATCATGTTGACATACTCAGGACCAAGGCCTGGAATACCGTCGGCAAAATCGGTGCGGAACTTGCGTATCATGCGACTCTCCGTCTCCTTGTCGTATTTGTAGTAGGGCTCATAGTCCTTCATCAAGCTGTCTTTCTCGGCATTGATGGCGGCTTCCGACTTATAAACGGGGAAATCGAAGGGGGCGGTGAAGTCGGCATATTTCCATGGTTTGCCCTGTTCGGCAAAGAAATAGTTGCGGCTGTCGCGGGGAATGGCCCACACAATCAACAGCACGGAAACGGTGATGAGTGCTGCGCAAATCATTAAGCTGCGCCAATAGTTATTTTCTTTCACGGGCAGAATAATTTTCGTTATTGATAATGAAGCTGTCTTCCGACTTTTTGGCAAAGTTACGATAAAAAACGGAAAGTATGTGGTTTTCAAGCAAAAAAACATGAATATATGAAAAAAAATGTGTACTTTTGCAAAGTATTAATCCGTTTCTAAGATTATTTGTAAGATGACAGAAAGAAAAGTAAGGGTGCGTTTTGCTCCGAGTCCTACTGGCGCGCTTCATATCGGAGGTGTGCGAACTGCATTGTATAATTATCTTTTTGCCCGTCAGCATGGCGGACAATTGGTGTTTCGTATAGAGGATACCGATTCCAACCGCTTCGTGCCTGGTGCCGAAGAGTATATCATAGAATCGTTTAAGTGGCTGGGTATCCAGTTTGACGAGGGTGTTTCCTTCGGTGGCGATAAGGGACCTTACCGTCAGAGCGAGCGTCGCGATATCTACAAGAAATATGTGAAGCAACTGCTCGATGGAGGCAGTGCCTATATTGCCTTCGATACTCCACAGGAGTTGGAAGCCAAGCGTGCAGAGATACAAAACTTCCAGTACGATTGCCACACCCGTCAGCAGATGCGCAACTCGCTGACCATGTCTGCCGAAGAAGTGCAGGCACTGATTGCTGAAGGCAAGCAGTATGTTGTGCGTTTCAAGGTGGAACCCGGTCAGGAGATATTGGTCAACGATATGATTCGTGGCGAAGTACACGTCAAGAGCGATATCGTAGATGATAAAGTGCTCTATAAGAGTGCCGACGAACTGCCCACTTATCACCTCGCCAACATAGTGGATGACCATCTGATGGAAATCTCTCACGTGATTCGTGGTGAGGAATGGTTGCCCAGTGCACCGCTCCACGTCATGCTCTATCGCGCCTTTGGATGGGAAGATACTATGCCACGTTTTGCCCATCTGCCGTTGTTGCTCAAACCAGACGGTAAGGGTAAGCTCTCTAAGCGCGATGGCGACCGCCTCGGTTTCCCTGTGTTCCCCCTCGAATGGCATGATCCTAAGACTGGCGAAGTATCATCGGGATACCGCGAGAGTGGCTATTTTCCAGAGGCTGTTATCAATTTCTTGGCACTGTTGGGATGGAATCCCGGTACCGAACAGGAGATGTTCACACTCGACGAACTCGTCAAGCTGTTTGATATCACTAAGTGTTCGAAGGCTGGCGCACGCTTCGCTTACGAGAAAGGAATATGGTTCAACCACGAATATATCCTTAAGAAGAGCAACGAAGAAATTGCCTCACTCTTCGAACCCATCTGTCGTGAACATGGAGTCAACGATTCATCGGAGCGCATTCTGCAGGTGGTGACGATGATGAAAGACCGCGTCTCGTTTGTTAAGGAACTGTGGCCCCTCTGCTCGTTCTTCTTCGAAGCACCCACAGCCTATGATGAGAAAACAGCTAAGAAACGTTGGAAAGCCGATTCGGCACAGCAGCTTACCGAACTGATTGATGTGCTGGAGGGTATCGACGACTTCTCATTGGAGAATCAGGAAAAGATTGTACACGAGTGGATAGAGCAAAAAGAATATAAACTCGGCAATATCATGAATGCCTGGCGACTCACTCTCGTCGGCGAAGGCAAGGGTCCTGGTATGTTCGACATATCGGCATTCCTCGGCAAGGAAGAGACCATTGCCCGTATGAAAAAGGCAATTGAAGTGTTGGGCTAATCACTTGGCGCGCTATTTATGTATAATATCGTCATTTATATCTATCTCATTGGTGTGGTCATAGCCTCGCTTTTCAGTAAAAAGGTGAGGAATATGTGGCGTGGAGAACGTCAGGCCATTGGCATCATCAAGGAGAAAATGGATCCTAATGCGCAGTATGTATGGTTTCATGCTGCGTCGCTGGGTGAGTTTGAACAGGGGCGTCCGCTCATGGAACAGCTGAAGCGTGAACATCCGGAATATAAGATTCTGCTGACGTTCTTCTCGCCTTCGGGCTATGAGGTGCGCAAAAACTATGAAGGCGCAGATATCATTACCTATCTGCCCCTTGACACGATCATGAATGCACGCCGTTTCCTGCGTACCATACGTCCGGTCATGGCATTCTTCATCAAGTATGAGTTTTGGTACAACTACCTGCACATCCTCAAATACAGAAAGGTGCCGGTATATAGTGTGTCGAGTATCTTCAGACCGGAACAGGTGTTCTTCAAGTGGTATGGACGTAGCTACGGACGCGTACTGCACTGCTTTACCCACTTCTTCGTTCAGAACGAGATCAGCCGACAACTGTTGGCAAAGATTGGCATCAACGAGGTGACCGTGGTTGGCGATACCCGTTTTGACCGCGTGCTGCAAATCAAAGAGGCTGCCAAGCAGTTGCCTGTGGTGGAAGCATTTACTGACGGACACCGCACATTTGTGGCTGGTTCGAGCTGGCAACCCGATGAAGATATCTTCATCCCATGGTTTAATGCACATAAAGACTGGAAACTCATCATCGCTCCACACGTCATCGGGGAGGATCATCTGCAACAGATTCTATCGAAAATAGAAGGTAAGGCGGTGCGCTACACACAGGCTTCGGCTGAAGAGGTGCGCGATGCACAGGTGCTTATCATCGACTGTTTCGGTTTGCTCAGCAGCATCTATCACTACGGTGAAGTGGCGTATGTGGGTGGAGGATTCGGTGTGGGCATCCATAACCTGCCTGAGGCTGCGGTATGGGGAGTGCCCGTGATCTTCGGACCCAACAACCAGCGATTCCAGGAAGCACAGCAGCTCAAGGCGTGCGGCGGTGGACTGGAAATCAACGGTGCTGCCGATTTCCAGCGTATCATGGATCGCTTTGATGCCAACCCACAGCAGGTGGAGGCTGACGGAAAGAAGGCTGGCGACTATGTGAAAGGTAAGGCTGGCGCCACAGACAAGGTGCTGCACAGTGTAGGACTCTAATCATTGACTATCTTATGGCTTTAATCAAGACGATAAAAGGACTCGCACCCAAATGGGGACGCGACTGCTATTTTAGTGAAAATGCCACCATCGTGGGCGAAGTGACCATGGGCGACGAGTGTTCTATATGGTTTAATGCGGTGGTAAGGGGCGATGTGGCTCCTATTACCATCGGCGACCGCACCAATGTGCAAGATGGATCCTGTATTCATGTGACCCACGATACGGGTCCGACAGTGATCGGCAGCGATGTAACCATCGGTCATAACGTCACCGTACATGCCTGCACCATCCACGACGGAGCACTCATTGGCATGGGATCAACACTGCTCGACGGATGTGAAGTGGGCGAGGGAGCTATCGTGGCTGCCGGTGCATTGGTGCTCCAAAACACGAAGATAGGACCTCACGAGATATGGGGTGGAGTGCCTGCCAAATATCTTAAACCTACGCGTCCGGGACAGACAGATAATGCCAAGCACTATGTGGAATACTCCAAATGGTATAAGGAGGAAAATCCAGATTGCCATTTCGGCAAACAAACAGAATAATCATGAACATCGGAAAGACGCTACTGACGGTATTTGCCATGATGGTTGTCATGGCGAAAGTACAAGCCCAACCCGCTCCCTATGAATGGACTTCGCCAAGCAGCAATGCCTCGCAGTCGATGCCGTGTGGCGGAGGTGATGTGGGCATGAACGTCTGGGTGGAACAGGGTGATGTGCTCTTCTACCTCTCGCGCAGCGGCTGTTTCGATGAAAACAATAGTTTGCTGAAGCTCGGACGCTTCCGCATTCATCTCTCGCGACCATTCAATACTACTGCCTTCCGTCAACGGTTGGTGTTGCAGGAAGGCTATTGTGAAGTGACCGACGGTAGTCAGACCGTATTGATATGGGCGGATGTGGAGAAACCCGTGGTACATGTGGAGATGACCGACAAGCAGGGCAACTGTCAGGCAGAGGTATCGTATGAGTCGTGGAGAACCCATGACAGGCTGCTTGGCAAGCGTGGTCGTTTCCAAACTTCCTATAAATTTGCTGCTCCTAAAACGCTTGTCACAAGGCGCGACAGTATTCTGAAGGCTGCGGACAAGCTGATATTCTTCCATCATAACAGTGATGTGACCATCTTCGATGCTACGGTGAAGCAGCAGAAAATGGAGACGGTGAAACAACAGATGTATAATCCTTTGGCGAAACTGACCTTCGGTGGACAACTGACAGGCGACGGCTTTGTGTTTGACAGTCATTCTACAGGGCAATATGCCAGTACCGACTATGAGCGATGGACCTATCGCTCGACCAGAAAAGCATCGCGCCAAGCGGTTATGATTGCTATGGCTACGTGTCAGGGAACCATGGCGCAATGGATGCAACAACTGGCACAAACCACGAAAACCGTCAATCAGAAACGTGACAAGAAAGTCGCTCGGCAGTGGTGGCGGCAGTTCTGGCAACGCAGTTTCGTAGAGGGCAACGTTCCCGCTGTGCGCAACTATACCTTGTTCCGCTATATGTTAGGGTGCAACAGTCGTGGCGAATGGCCTACAAAATTCAACGGCGGGCTCTTTACTTTCGATCCGGAATATGTGGAAAAGGCTCCTGAATATCGCATCACACCCGACTACCGCAACTGGGGCGGTGGTGTGCATACGGCACAAAACCAACGGTTGGTGTATTGGCCGATGCTGAAAAACGGCGATTATGATGTGCTTAAACCACAACTCGACTTCTATCTTCGCATCTATCGCAATGCAGAATTGCGGTCGAAGGTGTATTGGAACCATGGCGGTGCGTGTCTCACAGAACAGGTGGAAAACTATGGTTTGCCTTGTTTGCCGGAGTATGGCACGAAGCGTCCCGATGACTTTGACCCTGGCATGGAGCGCAATGCGTGGTTGGAATACGAATGGGACACCTGCTTGGAGTTTTGCATGATGGCGTTGGAGGCGCATCGCTATTCGGGTATGGATATCTCCGACTATGTGCCGATGATACGATCATGTCTCCGCTTCTTCGATGAACACTATCAGTATCTGGCACGCAAACGCAGTGCAAAGACGCTCGATGGAAATGGAAAACTGGTGCTCTATCCCGGAAGTGGATGTGAGACTATCAAGGGTGCCTATAATTCTACTTCTACTATTGCGGCTTTGCGCACCGTGACCACAGCACTCATTGACTATCTGGGTGGCGACTCGCTGCTCGCTGACTTCTATCAGCGATTGCCGGAGATTACGGTTCGCGATGGAAAAATTGCTCCTGCCGTACATTATGAAAGGGTGCAGAATGTGGAAACACCACAACTCTATCCGGTATTTCCATGGCGCATCTATGGCGTAGGACGCCCTGATATCGACGTGGCGAAACGCACCTATCAGGAAGATTCATTGGCGCTGAAGTTCCGAACGCACATCGGTTGGAAACAGGATGTGATATGGGCAGCATGTCTCGGCATGAGAGATGAGGCAAAAGGACTATTGGAAAAGAAACTTGCCGACGGTCCGCATCGCTTTCCGGCATTTTGGGGACCTGGCTATGATTGGACTCCTGACCACAACTGGGGCGGTTCGGGCATGATTGGCATGCAGGAAATGCTGTTGCAGGAAGTTGGTGATAAACTCTATATCTTCCCGGCATGGCCTGAAGAGTGGGATGTTCACTTCCGACTACATGCTGCTCACGGCACCATTGTTGAGGCTGAAATGAAAGGTGGAAAGGTGGTTTCGGTCAAAGTGACACCTGTCGAAAGACAGAAAGATGTGGTGAATGTATTGCAGTAGCCGTTGCAAGGATTCATGCAGACACCAGTTTGTTGTCGTGTGGTCGAATGGTGGTCGAATGGTGGTCGAATGGTGGTCGTAAATCTGTACTGTATTTTTTGTGATTGATTGTAGGTCAATAAGATAGAAAAACAGGGTGGTCGATGGTCGAATATTTCGTGTGTCGCGTGCGCGTGCGCGATACATATATATAATGTGAACAAATACTTTTCTTGATTTAACCACTATGCTTCATGGTTTATGGAGCTTAGAAACTATGGTGTGTTCCGTTGATAAGCAACATTTCCTATATAACAAAGAAAAGGTCCTGACGGCATGGTCAGGACCTTTGAACAATAGTTCGTGTAAGTTATGAATTAGAGGTTGGGGTTCATTTCCTTCCATTCAGCAACGGGAGGAACGATGCCCAGTTCTACGATCTCGTCGCGCATCTTGCAAAGGTGCTCGTAAGACTTGGCGAGTGAAGCCATCTCCTCTTCTGTACCAGCAGGCTCAACAAAGTGAACACCAGTCTTGTCGATGGTAGAAGGCATAGCCATCATCACGTTCTTGAAACCACACTTGTCGCAGTTTACATAGCAACCAGCAGGCAGAGTGAACTTCTCACCACCCATAGCAGCCTCAATCATCTTCACAGCATTGTAGGCAGGGCTCTGGAATGAGCTACGACCACGGAGCTTGATGATGTTTGAACCACCCTGTACGGTGTGGTGCTTGATCTCTTCCCAACGCTCAGCTGAGAGGCCCATCTCTGAGAGAGGTTTGCCGTCAACCTTAACCTGAGAAGCGAATACTGCCATCTGCTCACCGTGACCACCATAGGTGTGAGCACCGGTAACCTTATCCTGCTGAACACCGAACTCCAGTGCGAGAGCCTGCTGCAGACGGGTTGAGTCAAGAGCAGCAAGTGAAGTCAGCTGGTTGGGTTTCAGACCTGAGTGGATAAGAGCAGTAAGAGCTGTTACGTCAGCGGGGTTGAAGATAACAACAACGTGCTCCACTTCGGGGCAGTACTTCTTGATGTTGTCACCAAACTCAGCAGCGATCTGGCAGTTACCTTTCAGCAGATCCTCGCGAGTCATACCGTCTTTACGGGGAGCACCACCTGAAGAGATGATGTATTTAGCACCTGTGAAAGCCTCTTCGGGATTAACAGTATAAGTAACGTTAGCACCTGCGAAAGCGCACTGCTGAATTTCGTCGAATACACCATGAACACCTGGCTCATAGATATCGTACAGACAGATGTTAGGAGTCAGACCGAGCATCAAAGCGCTCTGTACCATGTTTGAACCAATCATACCGCCGGCACCGACGATCAAAAGCTTGTCATTTGATAAATATTCCATAGTTGTTTTTTATTAATGATGTTTGTTCTTCTTTCGATGCAAAGTTAGCAAAAAAACTTATTATATGAAACACTTTAATTGCAATTTAATGTTATAAAAATTAAAATATCATACGTTTGTAAACTCCATGTGGCATAATGAGCCTGTTATTTTGTATCTTTGCCTATGAATAACAGAAATACTAATGATGAACCCTAAAACGCTCATATATATAATAGGTGTATTAATATTATATTCTTGCCACGGAAAGCAGATGCGTAGCGAACTGCAACGGATAGATTCGCTTAATCAAACTGGTGCAAAACTGGATACTGTGACATCGTTACAGAATATGGTTATGTGGTTTGATAAATGGGGGACTTCTAATGAAAAAATGGCAGCACATTATTTAATGGGTCGTTCGGCTTATGATAAAGGCGATATGCCTAAAGCGCTTGTCTGTTTCCGACAAGCGATGGAGTATGCTGACACCATGTCTGCTGAATGTGATTTTAAAAGGTTGAGTCGGGTCTATGGACAGATAGCGGAGGTGTATCATCAACAACGTGTACCTCAGATGGAACTTGATGCAGAGAAAAAGGCAGTTGATTATGCTTGGCGCGCTAAAGATTCATTGTCTGCATGGATGTTTTATTCTTATCTTGCTCCAGTGTTTAATATGCTGAACCAACCTGACTCTGCATTGTACTATAGTAGAAGAGCATCTGCCATGTTGCGAGCTATGGGGCATGAATCAATTGCTGCGGCAATGGAAATTGATGTGGCTGCTTTTGAATTGCAACGGCGGAATTATCCAGAGGTCATACGCATACTGAATGAATATGAAAAGCATTCTGGTTTCTTTGATCAGAAAGGGAATGTCGAAAGAGGAAAAGAACTCTATTATGTATATCGAGGAAAGTATTACCAATATACAGGCCATTCGGATAGTGCGGTCTTGTATTATCGTAAAGCATTACGTCCATGGGCATCATTCAGTGCCAAAGTAAATGCGTATAAAGGGCTAATGGACTATTTTCAACAACAAAAGCAAGAGGATTCTATTGTAAAATATGCAAAGTTGTATTGTCAAACTAATGATACTGCTAATCTCATTCATTCTGGCGATGAGATTGTAAGGGCTACTGCTATTTATAACTATGAAGATAGTCAGCATAAGGCAATGAAAGCAACGAAAAAGACTAAGCACTATCGATTTGTTACGGGTATAGTAGTTGTTGCGTTTGTGTGTTTGACAGGGCTTCTGTGTGTGTTCGTCCGACGACGTAGAAGAATTGTGCAACAACATAGAAATACTATTTGTGAGAGATATATGCAGTTGACTACTGAATATAATAAAGTAGTGGAGGAACTGAATCAATCGCGATTGGGATGGGAGGAATTCCAAAAGAATAAAAAACAGGAGTTAGAAAAACTTCGTCAGGAATTGGTGCGCTATGTAGATTCAGAGATGAAACAGACAGAATGGAATGATGAAATGGCGTTGTTGCATAGTCCGATAGTATGTCAGTTTCATAAAAATGCATCGCGTGCATTTGTGCCTTCGCAGATGGAATGGATAGAACTCGAAAAGGTGATTAAACAGGATCTTCCGCAATTCACAGAGGTTTTATACGACAAAAGACATATGATGTCTGAAAAGGAACAGATGACTTGTGTGTTGACTCGTCTTCATTTTACTCCTGCAGAAATGTCAGTTCTGATGGGTGTCACTAAACAACGAGTGGCTAATCTTCGCAGTGATGCGAATCGAAAATTGTTTGGAGAAAAAAGTGCAAAGACACTAAAAAAGAACATTATGCGACTTGGATAAGTAAAAGATGTAATAAATGTATTTTATCTGATAACGCTTTGATAATTAAACAGTAAAGCCTCTGTTACTGGTTGACGCATGTAAAAGATGTACTTCTTTTTCTTGCTTAAAAAATAAAAACAAACTACCTTTACCGACGAAAACTAAAACTGTAATGTCAATCTGTGGGCGTCAGGTACGCACAGATTCCAATCATAGATGAAGCAAAATGTAGCTGATTTTGTTGCATAATGGAGGCGAGGGTATCCCAATCTCGGATAGAAACCGGTTAATTGTCGACTGTAAACTGGACGGGAAGTTTGAAAACTTAAACAGATAAAAAAAATGAAAAAGAAACTAATTTCGTTGCTGTTGCTACTTGGTATAGGTATAGCCTTCCCTGTTGTGGCATCAGCACAAACAGAGGTTGTCGTAACTAAACAACGTGTTACAGGCTGTACAATTATAGAGATATATGAAGACGGAGAATTGAAGAGCGAAGCAATTTATAATTCCGATGGTGAACGTATTTTATAAAGAAATCGCTATGTTATAATTTTTATCTTTCCAGGCTTTTATGGGCCTGGAAAGAATAATAATGCAACTATGATTAGATTTGGAATCGTTATAATAATGTGTTTGATGTGTTGTTCATCGAAAGCAATAGAAGTGTTGGACACTTCTTATTTGCACGTGAATTATGAAGCAAAACTGAAAATGAATAAGGAGAAGAAACATATAAATAGAAATGTTGTACTCGAAATAGGTAAAGACGTTTCTGTTTGTTATGATTCTAAATTCAGGCAATTTATCGCATTGGATGATTCGCTTAAAATGGTTCGTGCATCTGTTGGAGAATGGATTCGTACAATGGAAAACAACGGAACACTTGGAAGAACAGTTTCTTTTGCCGTGTATAAACATCTGCCTGCGATGAATGAATTGACATATACAGACGAGATATTCCGATATCTTTATTACTATGAACAGGAACTCCCTGCCATTGACTGGCAGATGCAGAATGCAGATTCTGTAGTGTGTGGCTATTCTTGCAGCAAAGCTGTGGGGGAGTGGAGAGGCCGTAGATGGACAGTATGGTACTCAATGGATATTCCAATAGATGATGGCCCATGGAAACTTCAAGGCTTGCCAGGTTTGATACTCCATGCCGAAGATGCTCAGGGCGACTTCTTTTTTACTTGTGTGGGCATTGAAGAAAAGCGCTCTCCAATAATCTTGTGGGGTGACCATATGCGTAAGTGTACTCCCGAATGGTTTCAACGTGAGATTACGGAGTTTTGGAAGGATCAAAGTGGTTATGTGAGTTTCCGTAACGGAATGCCTAAGCCAGACTATAGTAATACAGATTTTCGTCCTCAATCATTTACACCCTGCTTGATGGAAAACTATGAGTAAAAAAATGATAAGACTTGTTTGTTTGATAGTTATATTATTATCGTCACTTCCAACGTGGGCACAAGATGATAAAGAGGAAAAAATACCGTTGTATTATGATGATGAAACAGAATTGAAGGGGGGACGTCCCCGTACAGTTTTCCTCATTCCTAAACTATATAAGAAAGGAAATTTGATATATCTAAGAACTAATGATGACAGATGTTCTGTGAAGTTAACGATAATTTCAGTTGATAATAATATGTCCTTATTAAAAGAGGTATATGCTTTTGGTTATGTAGAATGTGAACTTCCTGAGGACATCAGAGGTTCTTTTGTTATACAGGTAGTAATAGAAGGGTCTTTATTATACGGACATGTGCAATTATAGAAATATATCTTTTCTTGATGGAAAACTATGAGTAAGAGTTGGACAAGGTGTGTTTGGTTGGCAATCGTGTTACTGTTATTACCTCTTATTGCATGGTCGCAGAGGTATGAGGGACGAGTGACCGATGATCAGGGACAACCTATCAAATCAGTATCCGTATTGCTCTTGGGCGAGAGCAATAGACCGGTGTGCTTTACCAAAACACAGGCAGACGGATTGTTTCGGGTTTCTGTACCACAAGGAAAGCCTGCAAAAAACATCATGTTCTCTTGTTTGAACTATTCCAAAGATACCCTGTCGCTCTCAATGTTCCGACAAGGGCAGACCGTCATACTGAAAGAACAAACAACGGAAATAAAAAACGTAGTGGTGAAATCGTCGAGGATACGCCAAACAGGAGATACACTCGATTATATGGTGAATAGTTTTCGACAGAAACAAGACCGGACCATTGCTGACGTACTTCGTAAGATGCCTGGTATTGATGTAGATAAAAACGGAGCAATATCCTATCAAGGAACGAGAATAAACAAATTCTATATCGAGGGAATGGATTTGCTGGGTGCTAAATACGTACAAGCATCAGAGAACCTGCCTGCTGATTATGTGAAGAAAGTACAGGTGATGGAACATCATCAACCTGTAAAGATGTTGCGTGATGTGGTCTTTTCTGAACAAGCAGCATTAAACCTTGTACTGACAGATAGTGCAAAGAATGTATGGCAGGGCATGGCTGATGTGGCAGCAGGAACGACTGCAAACTCCGGAAACGAATGGCTTGGTGATGTGAAACTGACGGAGATGCTCTTTGCTCGTATGAAGCAGAGTGTCTCGATGTATAAGTATAACAATACTGGAAAAGATATTGGAAAAGAAATCAATGCCATTGCAATACTTGATGATGGAGCACCGACAGAACGTGAAGTGGTACAAGGAGTGGAAGTCAATACCCCGCCACTTGACGACCATCGCACATTATTCAACGAAACTCATGTATTTGCAACCAACTGGCTTTTTAAGCCATCGGCGGATGCGGACTTCCGTATCCAAATAGATGGTAAAACGGATCATACGAAATGGGGACAACATACCGAAACATTCTATGTAGATGTAGATGATGGAAAAATGGTGGTTGAAGAGATGGCTGCTTATCGCAACAGGAGTCAACTGTCTGCTGACGCCACCTATCAATTGAACGGTGACCATATTTATCTGACCAATACCATGAAGGGCTTTCTCCATGTGGAAAACAGCAGAGGTAATACCCAGTGGAATAATCAACCGGTTACGGTTCGCACCAAACCACGCCGCTATTATCTTAACGACCGTCTGCACTTGATCCGTCGGTTGCAGGGCAATGGCTCGGTTTCGGCATCGGCTTATGTGTCGGCGAATCATCTGCCCAGTAGGATGGTGGTGGCAGACGGAACGCTTCAATATCTTGATGCGGACAGTTGGTTCTGGGGAGCATCAGCCGACAGAAAGTATCGTTTGTGGGGACTGCAACTGGGTCATGCCATCGACTATCAGGCTAAACAACAGCGAGGAACATCAACCTTCCAAGCGTTGACATCCGACTTCTGCTTTGAAACGCATCAAGTGAAAGTTGTCAATACGGTCAGTTACAACCGCAAATCATGGAAGTTGAATGCGAATGTGGGAGTGGTGTGGCTTGGTCAGCGCCTCGATAGTGTTCGGTTGAATCGATCCATTTTGGATATTAACTTGCAGGCAATCTGGCAGCCTACATCGCGTTGGCAGTTTTCGTCAACCTATCGGCAGACAGTTTTGCCTATTGATGGATGGAATACTACGGGCATGTCTTACTACACCACCTATTATTTGCGCCATCAAGGACCAAATGGTATAGTGGTTCCAGTGACTCGCAATATATCGTTTGCCATCAAGTATAAAGATGTGATGCAAGGATATTTTGCTTCTGTCCATGTGCAATGGAATCATAAGAACCATCAGCGCCTCTATCGTCATAGCATCGACGAAGCAGGTTACCATAGTATGGCAACCTCTATGGAAACGGATATGGACGGATGGAACATCCTTTCGCGACTGTCAAAGACCTTGCGGTGGTCGCGCATGTTCATGTCTTTATCATGTCATTGGAACTGTAATACGGGGCGCATACTATTAAATGAAGAATGTGTAGGCAATAGGAATGCCATGTTGACAACCAACTTTCATCTGGCGCTTCAACCCAGTGATTGGTTATCGTTGACTGCTGATTCCTTTTGGTTGCAGTCTGTGCAACATCAGGATGTGAATGGCGGTGTGAGTTCAACGCATAATTCTTTTGCTCATCTGTTGAAGATTTATGTAATGCCTGGACGTTGGCGTTTGGAATGGAACAACGAATTCTATCATAGTAACGATGGATCGGTATCGGCTAATTATTTTGCTGATGTGCGCTGCTTCTACAAAAGTATGATGTGGGAAGCAGGTGTGGAATTGAATAATGTGTTTGACCGTTCTAACTACCAATGGTTCAGATTGTCAGCAAACCGACGTGTTACCGTCATAAACCCTTTGCGTTCGAGAGAACTCATGTTTAGACTGAAATTCAGTTTCTAATATTTCAGATGGTGACGAAACACCATTATTCCCTTATATGAAAATGCAATTCGCAGAACCTGCGTATCTTTGCAGCAATAAATCGAAGAAAGAAATGAAAAGAATTGCATTTACTGTATGGTTGACAGTCGTAAGTATGATGGCCATGGCAACCCATTTGCCTGATGTGGAAGGAACCGTGGTCGATGAACAAGGACAACCCCTTGAGTTCGTGAATGTGGTATTGCTTTCAGAAGGTGATTCCGCCTTTGTGCAAGGTGCAACAACTGATGCAACAGGACATTTCCTTATCAAAACACCAGAAAACCATGGTGTGCTAAAAGTGACCAGCGTGGGCTATAAGACGACATTTGCCAATACCCATACCTTTGGAGGACGTGTCGTGCTAAAGGATGATGCGAAGATGTTGCAGGAAGTGACCGTGAAAGGAAGTCTGCCCAAAACCAAACTCACGGGAAACTCGATGGTGACTGCCATACAGGGAACGGTATTGGAGAAATCGGGTTCGGCAAAAGAAATGTTGTCGAAAGTGCCGGGTATGACATTGAAGGGCGATGCTTTGGAAGTGTTGGGGAAAGGCACACCTATTTATTATATTAACGGTAGAAAGATGCAAAATGCCGATGAACTGACCAGATTGCGTAGCGAGGAAATCAAGGAAGTGGAGGTGATTACCAATCCGGGTGCACAGTATGATGCTACTGTGACGGCTGTGGTGCGCATCAAGACAATACGCAGACAGGGCAATGGATTCGGCTTTGATCTGACTGCCAATTCGCAGAACGACCTGCGATATGGGTATTGGGATGGATCGAGTACGCTGAATATGCGGTATCGCTATAAAGCCTTTGAGCTCTTTGGCATGATGAACGGATGGAAACATGATCAGATGAATGATAGTGCGCCCCACCAGTGGAGCTATTATCGTAGTGGCGACCAACTGACTGGCATCGATCAAAACACCCGACTGCTCAACCACTGGACGGGAAAAGGTTTGGACTGGAACGTGGGATTCAACTTGCAACTGGCAGAAAACCATACCGTGGGTATGCGCATCGAACAACATAAGAACTATGATTCGGGCTATGATGCATGGCAGAAAACCTATATGACGAAGATGATTGTGGGCAAGCCCGATAGCAAGGAAGAGACGAACAACGTGACAGAAGAACAACTCCATGAACACTATCCATACAACTGGGAAGGGAATGCCTTCTATAACGGTAAGGTGGGGAAACTCAATATCGACCTCAATATCGACTTCCTGACCAATAAGAAAGAGGAAAATGGTGATATTCAAGAAAGCGTCAATCTGGAGAATAACACGATGACGTCGGATAGTAAAACCACCAATCAGATGTTTGCCGACAAACTGGTGTTGGGCTATCCTGTATGGAAAGGTATGTTGCAGGTAGGGTCGGAGATGAGTCGGGTGACGCGACGGTCGTTCTATCAGATTACCATGGATGGCGTGCCTACCACAGATTCGAAGGTAAAGGAGAATAGTATTGCCGCATTTGTGGAGTATGCCTGTCAGATTCCTAAAGTGGGAAGTGTGAGTGCAGGACTGCGCTATGAGCATGTGGGATTTGACTATAAGGATAGGATAAACAATGACAACTCGTTGGAACGATACACCAACGATCTGTTTCCTTCCTTCTCTTGGGCAAACCAGTGGGGAGCGGTACAGACTTCGCTCAGCTATAGTATGAAGACACAACGTCCTAATTACTGGATGCTCAATGAGGCTGTTATCTATATCAATCCCTATTCGCTGCAAACGGGCGACCCTAAACTGAAGAATGCCAAGACTCACAGTATTGGTGCAAATGCGCGATGGAAATGGCTCAATCTGATGGCTAACTATGAACGGACTGACGATGCGCTGACTCAATGGTCGTATATCTATAATGATCAAGGTGTAATACTCGTCAAAAACCGTAACCTCGATGTGCCGGTGAGAAGTGTATCGGTATTCCTGACAGCATCGCCGACATGGGGGTGCTACTCGCCGAGTTGGACCGTGGGTATGCAGAAATTCGACATGAAACAGACCTTGGCGGATCCTCGCGAAGCCAGTGGTGTGAGAACAGTACACTACAACCGGCCATTTTTTGTGGCAAATCTGAATAATGTGTTTCGACTGCCACATAAATGGCAACTGGAGTCTTATCTTTATTTCCAGCGTAAGGGCGACTGCATGAACTTCCGATTGAAGAACAATGTATGTAATCTTGGATTTGTGGTGCAGAAGTGTTGGCTGAAAAACGATGCCCTGTGCTTGCGAGTAACCGTTGATGATGTGTTGCAGCGTACCCGACAGAAAGTCAATATGGATTGTGGCTATTATACCCTCAACCAAAATTCTGCACAGAGCAACCATCGGTTGAACATCTCGTTGCGCTATTCATTCAATGCCAGCGGAAGCAAATATAAAGGAACTGGTGCTGGAAAGGAGGCTGCAGGACGAATGGCGCAATAACTATCGTTTCCCTTTCTTGACCGTAGTGCCTCCCATCTGTTTCCTATATTGATAGTAAATTGATTCGGACTTACTTGGGATTTACTTGGGATTTACTTGGGATTTGTTCGGGACTTGTTCGGGACTTGCTCGGGAAATGATGCGCACAGGCATGGAAGGTGGATATGGGGCGAAAATCATGTTGAATGGCTTTGATGTGTAAATAAATAATGTCAAAATACGGAGTTTTTTGCCGTTACAGTATTACAGTATTACAGTTTTTGAAAACGGTTTTTAGTGCTCGAAATATGGATTTTTAGGGTTTTGGCAGGAAAATATGCTGCAAATCCATCGTTTTAGCTTTTTGAAAACTGTAATACTGTAATACTGTAACGCGTATGATATATTATACGAGTAAATAAATTTTCTACGATTGACGGTTTTGGCGCGTGGGCTAATCAAAAGAAAAACCAGTTTTTCTTTGTATTTCTCTCGGTTTGCACTACCTTTGACCTGTGGTCCAAGGTAGGCTGCACCTTGGAACCAAAAATAAATAATAGTATTTATTTTGTGTTTCTCTCGGTTTGCACTACCTTTGACCTGTGGTCCAAGGTAGGCTGCACCTCGGAACCAAAAATAAATAATAGTATTTATTTTGTGTTTCTCTCGGTTTGCACTACCTTTGTTGGAAAAATGAGAGATGATGAACAAAGAACTTATAGCTAAAAGACTGGAAGTACTACGCGAGGAAATGCGCCGAGAACATCTGAGCGCATTCGTGTTTACTACGGGAGACCCTCATCATAGCGAATATACTGCGGAACATTGGAAAGGACGCGAATGGATTAGTGGATTCAATGGTTCTGCGGGTACTGCGGTGGTCACACTGAAAAGTGCGGCACTATGGACCGACTCACGCTATTTCATTGCTGCCGAAGAACAACTGAAAGGAACAGAATACCAGTTGATGAAACTGAAAATGCCCGAAACACCAACAGTCGCACAATGGATAGGTAGCGAACTTGCCGACATGGACGATAAAGCTGTGGGAATAGATGGAATGACCAACGGAGTGGCTGAGGTGGAAAACTTGAAATCTCAACTCAAACAACTTGGGGGCATTACGCTGCATACAGCATGGGATCCCTTGCAGCGTATCTGGAAAGATAGACCGACCGTGCCTCTCTGTCCCGTAGAAATACAACCGATGGAATATGCGGGCGAAGAGGCTGCCTCAAAACTGAAACGAATAAGAAAAGCACTTCGGGAAAAACATGCAGACGGTATGTTGGTGGCTTCGCTGGATGATATTGCCTGGACGCTAAACCTCAGAGGCAACGACATCCATTGCTGTCCGCTATTCGTTTCGTTCCTGTTGATTGACACTCAAAGCGCCACCTTATTTATATATAAGGAGAAAGTAGGGGACGAGGTGAAGGCTTATCTCGCAAAACTCGGTGTGCGCATGGCAGACTATAATCAGGTGAAACAAGGACTGAAAGACTATCCGGAATATAACATTCTGATGGATCCTGATGAGGTTTGTTACACGCTCCGACAAGCGGTGACGCGTCCTGTCGTTGAGGCTGCATCGCCCATTCCCGCTATGAAAGCTGTGAAAAACGAGGCTGAACAGAACGGATTCCGATTGGCAATGCAACGAGACGGAGCTGCTTTGGTCAAGTTTCTGAAATGGATGGAAGAACAGACCATAGATGGAACAATGACAGAACTGACCGTTTCTGATCGACTGGAACAGCTACGGTCCGAACAGCCACTCTATCGCGGACTCTCTTTTGATACAATATCAGCATACGGACCACATGGAGCTATTGTGCACTATGAACCGACTCAAGAAACTGATGTGCCCTTGCAAAGGAAAAGTCTTCTGCTCATAGATAGTGGCGCACAATATCAGAACGGCACAACAGATATCACCAGAACATTGGCACTAGGAGAACTCACAGAAGAAGAACGGAAAGTTTATACGCTGGTGCTCAAAGGACACATACAGTTGCAGATGCTCATATTCCCCAAAGGAGCAAGCGGAACACAACTCGACGCTGTGGCACGTCGCGACCTCTGGCAACACGGATACAACTTCCTGCATGGCACAGGACACGGAGTGGGAAGTTTTCTCAATGTCCATGAAGGACCGCATCAGATTCGGATGGAATATGTGGCGCAACCGCTCTGCGAAGGAATGACCGTGACCGACGAACCGGGCATTTATCTCAAAGACCGTTTCGGCGTCAGAATCGAAAACACACTCCTTGTGGTTCCTGCTTTCCAAACCGAATGTGGCACCTTCCTGAAGTTTGAAACCCTCACACTCTGTCCCATCGACAGACGCCCCATTATTCGCGAAATGATGTCGGAAGAAGAAATAGATTGGCTCAACCAATATCACCAAATGGTATATGACCGATTAGCACCAATACTTTCAGAAGATGAAAAAACATGGCTGAAAACAGCCACGAAACCGTTGTAAATGAGTGAAAATCACAAAAAAGCGAAAAAAAACTTGCTCAATTCGTAAATATGTTGTAATTTTGCACCCGCTTAATGGCAGAATAAAAAGTTTAACTAAAATAATAAAAACAAAAAGAACATGATTATTGTACCGGTAAAGGAAGGCGAGAACATCGAAAAGGCCCTCAAAAAGTTTAAGAGAAAGTTCGAAAAGACTGGCGTTGTGAAAGAACTCCGTCGTCGTCAACAGTTCGATAAGCCGTCTGTACTGAAGCGCCTCAAGATGGAACACGCTATTTACGTACAGAAGCTCCGCGCTACTGAAGAATAAAAAAGTAGAGCGAAAATTTGGTGGTTTGATATTTTTTGCGTAAATTCGTTGCCGAAATAGAAACTGTAATGCAACGAGTCTATGATCAAGAAATTCTTAAGCTACCTGCGCTATGAGAGGAATCGCTCCGAACTCACAGTGCGAAACTACGACAAGAGCCTTAGGGAATTCGAGTCGTATTTTAAACTTAGGGATAGTCAGCTCTCATGGGAGACAATAGACTCCGATGTCATCCGAGACTGGATGGAGAGCTTGATGGATAAAGGCGCCATGGCATCAACAGTGAATAACTGTTTGAGTGCCGTGCGTTCTTTTTATAGGTATGCACTTGCATACGGAATCGTTGCAGTAGATCCTTCACACTACGTCAAAGGACCGAAGCTCAAAAAACCACTACCCAAATTCATACGCGAAAAAGATATGGACCGCCTCATGGATCAAGACAACATGTGGGGCGATTCGGTTAAAGACATGCGCGCGCGTACTATTATATTAACGCTATACTCTACAGGAATACGATTGGCAGAACTTATCGGACTTGATGTGAATGACGTTGATTTCGTCAATATGCAACTCAAAGTGACCGGTAAACGAGACAAACAGCGGGTCGTACCTTTCGGAAAAGAACTCTGCGAGACCTTGCAGCAGTATCTTCAAGTACGCGAAACGCTACCGCTGCGTGATACAGAAGCACTCTTTGTGAACGACAAAGGGCTGCGAGTGAGTAGGGGACAGGTGGAAAATATAGTGAGAAACAATCTCTCGAAAGTCACAACACAGCAGAAAAGATCACCACACGTGCTGCGACACTCCTTTGCTACCGCCATGCTGAATAATGGTGCAGAACTGGAAAGCGTGCGCAAACTGCTCGGACACGAGAGCATCGCAACAACGGAAATCTATACACACGCAACATTCGAACAATTGAAAAGCGTGTATGAAAAAGCCCATCCAAGGGCCTGATAAGTGAAATATAAATAGTATTAACCCTAAAAAATGGAGGTAACTATGGAAATTAAGATTCAAGCAATCCACTTTGATGCAACTGACAAACTGCAGGCATTCATCGAAAAGAAAACAGCAAAACTGGAAAAAACCTACGAAGATATCCAAGCCGTAGAAGTGGTATGCAAAGTTGTGAAGCCAGCAACAGCACAAAATAAAGAGGTGAGCATTACTGTTAATGTTCCGGGGAATAGAGTTTTCGTAGAGAAAGTAAGCGATACTTTTGAGGAAGCAACAGACCTTTGCGTCGATTCTTTGAAGGTTCAATTGCAGAAAATCAAAGAAAAAATGCGTAATCGATAAAAAAAATCGCGAAAAGTTTTGGTAATTAAAAAATAATGCCTACCTTTGCATCCGCTTTCCGACAGTTAGCAACTCCTTCGGGAGGTGGATGCTTAGAGAAGCCTCTTTAGCTCAGTTGGCCAGAGCACGTGATTTGTAATCTCGGGGTCGTTGGTTCGAATCCGACAAGAGGCTCAGAAAAAGAACAAGGTCACAAGCAATTTGATGGCAAGTTAAGGAGTAACGGAATTTTTTTTAATGGGTGGTTTCCAGAGCGGCCAAATGGGGCAGACTGTAAATCTGTTGTCTTTCGACTTCGGTGGTTCGAATCCATCACCACCCACTTCCGAATAGGAAGTCTATTGCGGAAATAGCTCAGTTGATAGAGCACTAGCCTTCCAAGCTGGGGGTCGCGGGTTTGAGCCCCGTTTTCCGCTCTAAGCCTGCTGTTATAGCTCAGTGGTAGAGCACTTCCTTGGTAAGGAAGAGGTCCCGAGTTCAAGTCTCGGTAACAGCTCTTGAGAAAACAAGATTTAAATCGAACATTCATTAATTATAATAACAAAGAAAAGCTATGGCTAAAGAGAATTTTGTGCGCACCAAACCGCACGTAAACATCGGTACTATCGGTCACGTTGACCATGGTAAGACCACTCTGACTGCTGCCATCTCTAAGGTTCTCCACGAGAAGGGTTTCGGTACAGAGGATGTTAAGTCTTTCGATCAGATTGACAATGCTCCTGAGGAAAAAGAGCGTGGTATCACCATTAACTCTGCCCACATCGAGTATGAGACCGCTAACCGTCACTACGCACACGTTGACTGCCCAGGACACGCTGACTATGTAAAGAACATGGTTACTGGTGCTGCTCAGATGGACGGTGCTATCCTTGTTGTTGCTGCAACTGATGGTCCTATGCCTCAGACACGTGAGCACGTTCTGCTCGCTCGTCAGGTGAACGTTCCACGTCTGGTTGTATTCCTGAACAAATGCGATATGGTTGAGGATGAGGAAATGCTCGAACTCGTTGAAATGGAAGTTCAAGAGATCCTCGCTCAGTACGATTTCGAAGAAGATACTCCTATCATCCGCGGTTCTGCACTTGGTGCATTGAACGGTGTTGAAAAATGGGTTGACAAAGTTATGGAGCTGATGGATACCTGTGATACTTGGATTCAGGAGCCTCCACGTGATACTGACAAGCCTTTCTTGATGCCTATCGAGGACGTATTCTCAATCACAGGTCGTGGTACTGTTGCTACCGGTCGTATCGAAACTGGTGTTATCCACGTTGGTGACGAAGTTGAACTGCTCGGTCTTGGTGAAGACAAGAAGTCAGTTGTAACTGGTGTAGAAATGTTCCGTAAGATCCTTGATGAGGGTCGTGCTGGTGATAACGTAGGTCTGCTTCTCCGTGGTATCGATAAGAACGAGATCAAACGTGGTATGGTACTCTGCCATCCTGGACAGATCAAGCCTTTCAAGAAGTTCAAGGCTTCTATCTACGTTCTGAAGAAAGAAGAGGGTGGTCGTCACACTCCATTCGGAAACAAATATCGTCCTCAGTTCTATCTCCGTACCATGGACTGCACCGGTGAAATCACTCTTCCCGAGGGAGTTGAAATGGTAATGCCTGGTGACAACGTTGAGATCACTGTTGAGCTCATCTACGCTGTTGCTCTGAACCAGGGTCTGCGCTTCGCTATCCGCGAAGGTGGTCGCACCGTTGGTTCTGGTCAGATTACTGAAGTTTTCGAAGACTAATTCTAAGCAGTTTTTCTCTTACGAGACAAACTTTAGGAATTGACTATAAAGCCCCTGCTCTTCAGGGCAGGGGCTACTTACGGGAATAGCTCAGTTGGTAGAGCATCGGTCTCCAAAACCGAGGGTCGTGGGTTCGAGTCCTCCTTCCCGTGCTAAAACAAGAAGATATGTTTAAATCAATAGCAAATTACTGCAAGTCATGTTATGACGAACTCGTACATAAGGTGACATGGCCGACGCGTAAGGAATTGACACAAAGTGCTGTGTTGGTACTTACAGCTTCTTTGATTATTGCAATTATAGTATGGCTGATGGATATCGCATTCAAAGCCATCATGAGTTTAGTTTATCCCAACTAATTGTTAGATAATACATAAAGATGTCTGAGTCAGGAATGAATTGGTACGTCCTGCGTGCTGTAAGTGGAAAAGAAGGCAAAGTAAAAGAGTTCATCGAAGCTGCTAAGAAGCATAACGATGTGCTCAATGCTTCCGTTGGGGAAATCCTTCTGCCTACAGAGAAATATGCAATGATGCGCAATGGTAAGCGTGTTATTAAAGAAAAACTTTTCCTTCCGGGGTATGTCCTTATTCAGGCCCGCCTGCAAGGTGAAGTGGCACACATGCTTCGTTTCATTCCCAATGTACTTGGTTTTCTTGGTGGTTTGGATCACCCTGAAGTGGTGAGACAGGCCGATATCAACAGAATACTTGGTACAGCAGAGGAATCTTCCATTGAAAATACTGATGTTGCCATCCCATACAATGTGGATGATACTGTAAAGGTCATCGATGGTCCTTTCAGCGGATTCAGTGGTGTCATTGAAGAAGTTAACACTGACAAACGCAAGTTGAAGGTAATGGTGAAGATCTTTGGAAGAAAAACACCACTCGAACTTGCATTCACACAAGTAGAGAAAGAATAGGACATAAGTTACGGTATGTCCACTTCGTATATACGGTTGTTAGAGGCTTCCACTCTGATGGCTTATATAACAAAATTAAAATAATTACAAACAGAAATGGCTAAAGAAGTTGCTGGATTAATCAAATTACAGATTAAAGGTGGCGCTGCGAATCCTTCTCCCCCCGTAGGTCCTGCTTTGGGTTCTAAGGGTATTAATATCATGGGATTCTGCAAAGAGTTCAACGCCAGAACCCAGGATAAGGCTGGTAAGGTTTTGCCAGTTGTTATCACTTACTATGCAGACAAGTCATTTAGCTTCGTGATCAAGACTCCTCCCGCTGCTATCCAGCTCTTGGAGGCTGCCAAGATCAAGGGAGGTTCTGCTCAGCCTAACCGTAAGAAGGTTGCTGCTGTTACTTGGGAACAGGTACGCGCAATCGCTGAGGACAAGATGAGCGACTTGAACTGTTTTACCATTGAGTCAGCTATGAAGCTGATCGCTGGTACAGCAAGAAGTATGGGTATCACTGTAAAAGGGGACTTCCCTGGTAAATAACAAATAACTTCAATTTGAACAATGAGTAAACTGACAAAAAATCAAAAGTTGGTAGCTGGTAAGGTTGAAGCAGGGAAGGCATACTCTTTGAAAGAGGCCGCAGAGCTGGTGAAGGAAATTACCACCACTAAGTTCGAGGCGTCTCTCGATATCGACGTACGCTTGGGCGTAGATCCTCGTAAAGCCAATCAGATGGTTCGTGGCGTTGTTTCGCTGCCGAACGGTACTGGTAAGGTGACACGAGTTCTGGCTCTCTGTACTCCCGATCAGGAAGCTGCCGCTAAGGAAGCTGGAGCTGACTACGTTGGTCTTGATGAGTATATCAACAAGATCAAAGCTGGTTGGACTGATGTTGATGTTATCATCACAATGCCTTCTTGCATGGGTAAACTTGGTCCTCTCGGCCGTATCCTCGGCCCACGTGGATTGATGCCTAACCCAAAGAGTGGTACTGTGACTATGGACGTTGCTAAGGCAGTTAAGGAAGTTAAGCAGGGTAAGATCGACTTTAAGGTTGACAAGGCAGGTATCGTGCACACGTCAATCGGTAAGGTTACATTCACTGCTGATCAAATTTTCGAGAACGCAAAAGAGTTCATTCAGACTATCATTAAGTTGAAGCCTGCTGCTGCCAAGGGTACATACATTAAGAGTATCTTTATCTCAAGCACTATGAGTGCAGGTATTAAGGTAGATCCTAAATCAGTTGAATAACTCGTAAAAGTTTAGTAAAATGAAAAAGGAAGTAAAAGATACTATTATTGTAGAACTCGGAGAATACCTCAAAAAGTATCCTCATTTCTATCTCGTTGACGTAACTGGACTGAACGCTGAAAAAACAAGCGATCTTCGTCGCAAGTGCTTTAAGAGCGAGATTAAAATGGTGGTTGTGAAGAATAAGTTGCTTCACAAGGCTTTCGAGGCTTCTGAGATTGATTTCGAGCCATTGTATGGTTGCTTGAAAGGAAATACTGCGCTCCTCTTCTGTGAGACTGCTAATGTTCCTGCAAAGTTGCTGAAAGAGTACAAGAAGGATGGTATTCCTGCTTTCAAGGCTGCATACGCTGAAGAAGGTTTCTTCGTAGGTGCAGACAAACTCGAAGAACTGGTTTCTATCAAGAGCAAGAACGAACTTATCGCCGATGTTATGGCTTTGCTGCAGTCACCTATCAAGACTGTTGTATCTGGTCTCAACGCTGGTGGTAAAATCCATGGCCTGCTAGACGCTATCGCTGAGCGTAATAAATAAGCGAAACGTATAACAAATAACATTTAAAAACATTAAAAAATTAGAATAAAATGGCAGATATTAAAGCTATTGCTGAAGAGTTGGTAAACCTCTCAGTTAAAGAAGTACAAGAGTTGGCAACTGTCCTGAAGGACGAGTATGGAATTGAGCCCGCCGCTGCAGCTGTTGCAGTTGCTGCTGGTCCCGCCGCTGCAGGTGGTGCTGAGGCTGCTGAAGAGAAGACTTCTTTCGACGTAGTTCTGAAAGAAGTAGGCGCTAACAAGCTCCAGGTTGTTAAGGCTGTTAAGGAAGCTTGTGGTCTCGGTCTGAAGGAAGCTAAGGATCTCGTTGACGGTGCTCCTGCTACTCTGAAAGAGGGCATGGCAAAGGACGAGGCTGAGAACCTGAAGAAGACTATCGAAGGTGCAGGTGCCGTAGTTGAGCTGAAATAATTTAGCACAACAATAAAGAATTGGTTAAGGACTTCCCAGTCGGAGGTTCTTAACCTTTTTGTGTCTTACAAGTAAAGTTCTAGAAATTTCTAGAACACTCTATATTTCTAGAACATCACACATTATAATATATGGCTTCAAAAGTAGTAAACAACAGAGTAAACTTTGGCAGCGTCAAGAATCCGTTACCATATCCGGATTTCCTCGATGTGCAATTAAAGTCATTCAAAGATTTCCTGCAGCTGGATACTCCACCTGAGGAACGCAAGAATGACGGTTTGTATAAGGTGTTTTCAGAGAACTTCCCTATCACCGACACACGTAATAATTTCGTTCTTGAGTTCCTGGATTACTATATTGATCCCCCGCGTTATACCATCGACGAATGTCTGGAACGTGGATTGACATATAGCGTACCCTTGAAAGCTAAACTGAAACTTTATTGTACAGACCCCGATCATGAGGATTTCAGTACTGTGATTCAGGACGTATTCCTTGGTCCTATTCCCTATATGACCGATAATGGTACGTTTGTTATCAATGGCGCTGAGCGCGTAGTAGTTTCGCAGTTGCACCGTTCTCCTGGTGTGTTCTTCGGACAGAGCGTTCATGCCAATGGTACTTTGCTTTATAGTGCCCGTATCATTCCGTTCAAGGGTTCTTGGATTGAGTTTGCTACTGATATTAATAGTGTGATGTATGCTTACATCGACCGTAAGAAGAAATTGCCTGTTACTACCTTGCTGCGTGCAATCGGTTTCGAGAATGATAAGGACATCCTTGAGATTTTCGATCTGGCTGAAGAGGTGAAGGTTAACAAAACTTCTCTGAAGAAGGTTATCGGTCGTAAGCTTGCAGCTCGTGTGTTGAAGAGCTGGAACGAGGACTTTGTTGATGAAGATACAGGTGAAGTAGTATCTATCGAGCGTAACGAAGTGATGATGGAGCGTGAGACCGAAATCACAGAAGATAACGTTGCTGAGATTCTTGAGTGTGGTGCACAGACCATTCTCGTTCATAAAAATGAGAATCAGGCTCAGGATTTCTCTATCATCTTCAATACTTTGCAGAAGGACCCCAGTAACTCAGAAAAAGAAGCTATTCTGTATATTTATCGCCAGTTGCGTAATGCAGATCCTCAGGATGATGCATCTGCACGTGAGGTGATTCAGAACTTGTTCTTCTCAGACAAACGTTATGACTTGGGTGATGTGGGTCGTTACCGTATCAACAAGAAACTTGGTCTTGATACTGACATGTCTGTACGTGTACTGACTAAGGAGGATATTATCGAGATTATAAAGTATCTGATTCAGTTGATCAACTCAAAGGCTACTGTCGATGATATTGACCATCTCTCAAACCGTCGTGTTCGCACTGTTGGTGAGCAGTTGGGCAATCAGTTCTCTGTAGGTCTTGCTCGTATGAGTCGTACTATTCGTGAGCGTATGAATGTTCGTGACAATGAGGTGTTCACTCCTATAGATTTGATCAATGCCAAGACTATTTCGAGTGTCATCAACTCGTTCTTTGGTACTAACCCATTGTCGCAGTTCATGGACCAGACTAACCCATTGGCAGAGGTAACCCACAAACGTCGTCTTTCTGCCCTTGGTCCTGGTGGTCTGTCTCGTGAGCGTGCTGGATTCGAGGTACGTGACGTACACTATACTCACTATGGTCGTCTATGTCCTATCGAAAGTCCTGAAGGACCTAACATCGGACTTATTTCTTCATTGTGTGTATATGCTAAGATTAATGAGCTTGGCTTCATCGAAACTCCATATCGTAAGGTAGAAAATGGTGTGGCCAACCTCAAAAACGATGAAATACTATATCTGACTGCTGAGGAAGAAGAAAACCACGTAATCGGTCAAGGTAATGCACCGCTGAACGACGACGGAACATTCATTCGTGAAGTAGTGAAATGTCGTCAAGATGCGGACTTCCCTGTTGTTCCACCAACAGAAGTTGACTTGATTGACGTTTCTCCACAGCAGATTGCATCTATTGCGGCTTCGCTTATTCCTTTCTTGGAGCATGACGATGCTCACCGTGCACTGATGGGATCGAACATGATGCGTCAGGCCGTACCTTTGCTTCATAACGAGGCTCCTATCGTTGGTACTGGTATTGAGAAGCAGGTATGTGAGGACAGCCGCACCATGGTTACTGCAGAAGGCGAGGGTGTAATCGATTATGTTGATGCAACTACTATTCGTGTGCTCTATGATCGCACAGAGGATGAGGAGTTCGTTAGTTTCGAACCAGCCCTTAAGGAATACCGTATTCCGAAGTTCCGTCGTACCAACCAGAACATGACTATTGACCTTCGTCCTATTTGTGACAAGGGACAGCGTGTGAAGAAGGGCGACATCCTTACGGAAGGATATGCTACCGAGAACGGTGAACTGGCTCTTGGCCGCAACCTGCTCGTTGCCTATATGCCTTGGAAGGGTTACAACTATGAGGATGCTATCGTATTGAACGAGCGTATTGTTCGTGAGGACGTACTGACCTCTGTACACGTTGATGAATACTCTCTTGATGTACGCGAAACTAAGCGTGGTGCTGAAGAGTTCACTTCTGATATTCCCAATGTTAGTGAAGAAGCTACTAAGGATCTCGATGAGAATGGTATCATCCGTGTTGGTGCCCGTGTAGAACCAGGTGACATCTTGATTGGTAAGATTTCACCAAAGGGTGAGAGCGATCCTTCACCTGAAGAAAAATTGCTGCGTGCCATCTTCGGTGACAAGGCTGGTGATGTGAAAGACTCTTCACTGAAGGCTAATCCTTCATTGACAGGTGTTGTTATCGACAAGAAACTCTTTACCCGTGCTACTAAGACTCGTCAGGACAAACAGCAGGACAAGGTTAAGCTTGCAAAAATTGATGAAGAGCACAATGCCAAGATAGAAGATCTGAAGGATATTCTTGTAGAGAAACTTCTGGTATTGACAGATGGTAAAGTTTCACAAGGTGTGAAAGACTATACTGGTGCCGAAATCATTTCTAAGGGTAGTAAGTTTACTATGACCAACCTGAAGAACCTGGAGTATGGTGATGTACAGGTGAGCAACTGGACCGAGGATGATCACAACAACAAGATGATCGCTCAGTTGATTACCAACTTTATGAAGAAGTTCAAACTCCTTGATGCAGAGATGAAGCGTAAGAAGTTTGCCATTACCATCGGTGATGAACTGCCTTCAGGAATCCTGCAGATGGGTAAGGTATATGTTGCCAAGAAACGTAAGATTGGTGTCGGTGATAAACTCGCCGGACGTCACGGTAACAAGGGTATTGTGTCTAAGGTAGTTCGCCAGGAAGATATGCCGTTCTTGGAGGATGGTCGTCCAGTTGACTTGGTACTTAACCCACTGGGTGTGCCTTCTCGTATGAACCTTGGACAGATTTTTGAGGCTATCCTTGGTGCAGCAGGTAAACGTCTCGGTGTGAAGTTTGCTACTCCAATCTTCGATGGTGCAAAACTTGACGACCTCGCAGAATGGACCGACAAAGCAGGTCTGCCACGCCTCTGCTCAACACATCTGTATGATGGTGAGACCGGTGAGCGATTTGACCAGCCTGCTACTATCGGTATCACATACTTCCTCAAACTCGGCCACATGGTAGAAGACAAGATGCACGCCCGTTCTATCGGTCCGTACAGTCTCATCACTCAGCAACCTCTTGGAGGTAAGGCACAGTTCGGTGGTCAGCGTTTTGGAGAAATGGAGGTCTGGGCATTGGAAGCCTTCGGAGCCAGTCATGTGCTTCAGGAGATCCTTACCATCAAGTCAGACGACGTGGTTGGACGCAGCAAGGCCTACGAGGCTATTGTCAAGGGCGATCCTATGCCAACTCCCGACATCCCCGAATCACTCAATGTATTGTTGCATGAGTTGAAGGGTCTTGGTCTAAGTATCAAGATGGATTAATCTGTGAGTTAACGAACAAAGAACAAAGTATATTAAGTATTGAAATATGGCTTTCAAGAAAGAATCAAAGATAAAGAGTAATTTTACCAAGATTACCATCGGTCTGGCTTCACCAGAGGAGATCCTTGAGAACTCCTGCGGTGAGGTGACCAAGCCTGAGACCATCAACTATCGCACCTATAAGCCTGAGCGCGACGGTCTGTTCTGCGAGCGCATCTTCGGTCCTACAAAGGACTATGAGTGTGCCTGCGGTAAGTATAAGCGCATTCGCTATAAGGGTATTGTTTGTGACCGATGCGGAGTAGAGGTGACTGAAAAGAAGGTTCGCCGTGAACGTGCTGGTCATATCGAGTTGGTAGTTCCGGTTGCCCATATTTGGTATTTCCGCAGCTTGCCTAATAAGATTGGTTATCTGTTGGGGCTGCCTACAAAGAAACTCGATTCTATCATCTACTACGAGCGATATGTTGTCATCCAGCCTGGTGTTATGGCTGGCCGTCAGGATGCAGAAGGAAATGCAGCAGTAGGTTCGAATATGTACGACCTGCTCACAGAAGATGAGTATAACGATATCATCGAGAACCAGATTTCTATCGAGAACGACTATCTCGATGATAGCGATCCCAATAAGTTTATTGCCAAGATGGGTGCAGAGGCTATCTATGACCTTCTCGTCCGTCTTGACCTCGACTCTCTGTCGTATGAACTGCGTGACCGTGCCAACAGCGACTCGTCTATGCAGCGCAAGAATGAGGCTTTGAAGCGTCTGCAGGTTGTTGAAGCTTTCCGCAATAGTGTAGAGAAGGGCATCAACCGTCCTGAGTGGATGATAATGAAAATTATCCCTGTAACTCCTCCTGAGTTGCGTCCGCTCGTTCCACTGGATGGTGGTCGTTTCGCTACTTCCGACCTCAACGACCTATATCGTCGTGTCATCATTCGTAACAATCGTTTGAAGCGACTGATGGAAATTAAGGCTCCTGAGGTTATTCTGCGCAATGAGAAGCGTATGTTGCAGGAGGCTGTTGACTCTCTCTTCGACAACAGTCGTAAGTCTTCAGCTGTGAAGAGTGAGAGCAATCGTCCGCTCAAGTCTCTTAGCGATTCGCTGAAAGGTAAGCAAGGACGTTTCCGTCAGAACTTGCTCGGTAAACGTGTTGACTATTCTGCGCGTTCTGTAATCGTAGTAGGTCCTGAATTGAAGATGGGTGAGTGTGGTCTTCCTAAGTTGATGGCTGCCGAGCTCTATAAGCCATTCATCATCCGCAAGCTCATTGAGCGTGGAATTGTAAAGACTGTGAAGTCTGCCAAGAAGATTGTTGACCGTCGTGAACCGGTAATTTGGGATATCCTTGAGAATGTAATGAAAGGACATCCTGTGTTGCTCAACCGTGCGCCAACACTTCACCGTCTCGGTATTCAGGCCTTCCAACCCAAACTGATTGAGGGTAAGGCTATTCAGCTTCACCCATTGGCATGTACTGCATTTAACGCCGACTTTGATGGTGACCAGATGGCTGTCCATCTCCCATTGAGCAATGAGGCCGTGCTTGAAGCACAGATTCTGATGCTTCAGAGCCACAATATCCTGAACCCTGCCAATGGAGCTCCTATCACCGTACCTTCACAGGATATGGTGCTCGGTCTTTATTATATTTCTAAGATCCGTCCAGGTGCCAAGGGTGAAGGCTTGACTTTCTATGGTCCAGAAGAAGCTATCATTGCATACAACGAAGGTCGTTGTGACCTCCACGCTCAAGTGAAGGTTATGGTTGATGACCGTATTGATGGCAAACCTGTCCGCCATTTGGTGGAGACTTCTGTTGGACGTGTTATCGTAAACGGTATCATTCCTGAAGAGGTTGGCTTTGTCAACAAGATCGTGTCTAAGAAGTCACTTCGCGATATCATTGCTGATGTGATTAAGAATGTAGGTTTTGCTGAAGCCTGTGAGTTCCTTGATGGTATCAAGAACCTTGGTTATCGTATGGCTTATGAGGCAGGACTTTCGTTCAACCTTGACGATATCATTATTCCGGAATCTAAGAAGGACCTTGTAGCTAAGGGTAATGAGGAAATCCGTCAAATTACCGAGAACTATAACATGGGTTTCATTACCGACAACGAACGTTATAATCAGGTAATTGATACCTGGACACATATCAATAACGACCTTGGTAATGTGCTGATGAAGGAAATGACAGAGGCCGACCAGGGTTTCAATGCCGTATTCATGATGCTCGACTCTGGAGCCCGTGGTAGTAAAGACCAGATTCGTCAGCTTTCAGGTATGCGTGGTCTGATGGCCAAACCGCAGAAAGCTGGTGCTGAGGGTGCACAGATTATTGAGAACCCAATTCTGTCGAACTTTAAGGAAGGTATGTCAGTGCTGGAGTACTTCATCTCTACCCATGGTGCACGTAAGGGTCTTGCCGATACCGCTATGAAAACAGCCGACGCCGGTTATCTGACACGTCGTCTGGTTGACGTTTCCCATGATGTGATCATCAATGAGGAAGACTGTGGTACACTGCGCGGACTCGTTTGCACTGCATTGAAGAATGGTGATGAAGTCATTTCAACTCTCTATGAGCGTATTATCGGTCGTGTATCTGTTCATGATATTATTCATCCTTCAACCGGAGAACTTATCGTTGCTGCCGGTGAGGAAATAACTGAGCCAATTGCACAGGCTATTGAAGATTCGCCCATCGAGAGTGTTGAAATCCGTTCTGTGCTTACTTGTGAGTCGAAGCATGGTGTCTGCATGAAGTGTTACGGACGCAACCTTGCCACTCGTCGTATGGTACAGAAGGGTGAGGCTGTCGGTGTGATTGCTGCTCAGGCTATTGGTGAACCAGGTACACAGCTTACTCTTCGTACGTTCCACGCCGGCGGTGTGGCTGCCAATGCTGCTGCCAATGCCAGCATCGTGGTGAAAAATGACTCTCGTATCGAATTTGAGGAAGTACGTACCGTACCATTTGATGAAGATGGTCGCGAATGTGAGATGGTTGTCAGCCGTCTGGGTGAAGTACGTTTCGTAGATCCCAATACCAATATCGTTCTTTCTTCGATGAACGTACCTTACGGTTCTTCTCTCTATTTCAAGCATGGAGCTTTGGTTAAGAAGGGCGACAAACTTGCACAGTGGGATCCGTTTAACGCCGTCATCGTTTCTGAATACGCAGGAACCTTGAAGTTCCACGATGTAATTGAAGGTATTACTTACCGTGCCGAGACCGACGAAACCACAGGTCTTACTGAAAAGATTGTCACCGAGTCGAAAGACAAGTCTAAGGTACCTACCTGTGATATTATTGACGCTAACGGTGAGGTTGCTGGAACATACAACTTCCCTGTGGGTGGTCACGTAGTAGTTGAAGATGGTCAGACTATTAAAACTGGTGAGACCCTCGTTAAGATTCCTCGTGCAGCTGCCAAGGGTGGTGACATTACCGGTGGTCTGCCTCGAGTAACAGAGTTGTTCGAGGCACGTAACCCAAGTAACCCTGCCATTGTATCTGAAATTGATGGTGAGGTAACCATGGGTAAGGTGAAGCGCGGTAACCGTGAAATCATCGTTACATCAAAGACTGGTGAGCAGCGCAAGTATCTCGTATCGTTGTCTAAGCAGATTCTGGTACAGGAACACGATGCCGTACGTGCAGGAACTCCACTGTCAGATGGTGTTATTACTCCAGCAGACATCCTTGCTATCAAGGGTCCCACGGCTGTACAGGAATATATCGTGAATGAAGTACAGGATGTGTATCGTCTGCAGGGTGTGAAGATTAACGATAAGCACTTCGAGATTATCGTACGCCAGATGATGCGTAAGGTACAGATCAACGATCCAGGCGATACCTCATTCCTTGAGCAGGAGATTGTTGATAAACTCGACTTTGCAGAAGAGAACGATCGTATCTGGGGCAAGAAAGTGGTTGTAGATGCAGGTGACTCTGAGAACCTTCAGAAAGGTCAAATTGTTACCGCACGCAAACTGCGCGACGAGAACTCAATGCTGAAGCGTCGTGACCTTAAATTGGTTCAGGTACGTGATGCTGTTGCTGCTACCTCTACCCAGATTCTGCAGGGTATCACCCGTGCCGCTCTTCAGACCAAGTCGTTCATGTCGGCTGCATCGTTCCAGGAAACCACTAAGGTGCTCAACGAAGCTGCTATCCGTGGTAAGGTTGATTACCTTGAGGGCATGAAGGAGAATGTGATTACTGGTCACTTGATTCCAGCCGGAACTGGTCTTCGCGAATTTGAAAAGATTATCGTAGGCTCGAAAGAAGAGTATGAGCGCATGCAAGCTAATAAGAAAAATGTGCTTGACTTTGCCAACGAACCTGCAATGGACGAGAAATAATTCTCGCTCCTGACTAATATATCAAAGTGCTGCTATTGTCTGAAAGGACGGTAGCAGCGTTTTTTTTGTATGTTATTTCTATATAGGCATGCTTAGTTGGATTTGGCTTCTCTGCAAAGTTTCTTTCAATTTGGTCCTGTCGATAGTATTGTTATCCCTTCGGATCATTCCTGGGTATTGAGTAAACTATTAAGAACGCATACATGATGCCTACTATAAATACTTGAATTATTCCTTTGTTATTAGCACGATTATTCGTAAATTCGCACATGAAAACTAATTCATGAAATGTTAAAAGTATAAATGAATTGAATATGGAGAATATGTTAAACTTGTGCCGAGAACGTTTCTCGGTTCGTAAATTTACTTCCGAGACAGTATCTCATGAGGATTTAGAATATGTGATGGAATGTGTGCGTATGGCCCCATCTGCTGTCAATAAACAGCCTTGGCATTGGATCGCGGTGAGGAGCGACGAAGGCAAAAGCAAGTTGCAGGAGTGTTATGATCGTGAATGGTTCAAGACTGCTCCGATGTATATTATCGGCATGAAGAATGTTGAGGAAAACTGGGTTCGCAAGTATGATGGTAAACCACATGGTGACGTTGATGTGGCCATTGCTGCCGAGCATTTATGTCTGGCTGCTACAGAGCGTGGACTTGGTACATGTTGGGTGTGCAATTATGATACAGATAAGATGCAACAATATTTTGGTCGTGACGGTTTTGAAGTTGTGGTGGTAGTTCCTATAGGACATGTTGCTCCTGACTGTCCGAAAGCGGAGAAAAAGCGCAAGCCATTAACGGATATTATGGATGTGATATAAAAATATCTGGTTTATCTGGGAAATGGAGTAATCAAATTAATATAGAACAAAACAAAACTGCTGAACATTTTTGTATATTTGAACAACCACAAACGAATATATGATAATGGACAGCAGTTTTCTTTTGTCATGCATGAGCTTTATAGTCTTGAACGTATAAAAAGACTTGTATAGTAGGTAGCCTCATATCAATCCAGAATTTGAGTTTTCGGAAATAAATCGAACATCGAACACTTGTCATGCCGTAATCTGTTGTATGATAGCGGTTTTAGATGGTGTTCGGCGTTCGTATTTTGAGGGTTTCCGAACACCAATCGAACACCAACGAACACCCGCAAAACCTTCATGTCAACATTCCTATCATCTAAATGCAAGTTAATCAAAAGTGCGCTTTTATTATAAATAAGGTATAGCCCGATATTTTGCCAAAGCATTTCAATATTAGGCAAAAGTATTGCCCAATGTTTGGCAAGAGTGTTTTCAACGTTTGTTAAAGGTATTATCCAACGTTTGGCAAGAGTGTTTTCAACGTTTGATAAAGGTGTTATCCAACGTTTGATAAAAGTGTTATCCGACGTTTGATAAAGGTGTTATCCAATGTTTGATAAAAGTGTTATCCAACGTTTGATAAAAGTGTTATCCAACGTTTGGCAAGGTGTTGATAAATATCAAGCCGTTCATCATCAAGCAGGAACAACCAATTTCTCCAGAGATGCGATGGCTTACCAACAGATGATAGAATGGTGGTCGATAATGCCGTTATAAGATTTTCGACCACCCACTTAATCGTATATCTTACAATGTGTTATCCCATATCGGTGGTCGATGGTCGATTATTTGCTACGTCGCGTGTGCGTGCATACGTGTGTGCGCACGCATACCTTATTATATGGATGTTATACCAAATATCATTTCATGGATGTATAATTTGTTGATAAAGAAAATAATGTATAACCTTGCATCCGGAAACGCTTATGTATTGGTGAAATGAGAAGAAATCAAAGAAAAAGTAGAATCTAACTCTTATTATTTTTATATGAAACAAAAATTAAACTGTTGCAAATTTGTTGGCATGCTCTTGGCTTTTACCGCCATCTCCTGCTCTGAGAGCGATGGGTTGCAGAACAACGGTATGTCTGACAAGAAGATTTGCTTTACTGCTATGTTGCAGAAAGGATGGAACGGAGGTGAAAAAACTCGTGGGGCTGTGTCTGAGTCGGCAGCACTTGCCCAAGAGCAGATGGTGCTAGAGGCAGAAGGCCAACTCGACACCCTCTCTATCGCATGCTATTGAAACTGACAATGAAGAATTGAGGGGGGGGATAATTACCCTCCCCTGTACACAAACCCGTTGCGCATTAAATGATGCCGCTGAGGTAGGGAATTTCGGCGTGAGTGCCGTTTACACCAAAGGTTCTACTATTTCTTCCTTGTATCATGATCAGCAAGTCACCAAGAGCGGTAACAACTGGTTTACCGCAGGCAACGAGATGTGGCCTACCGAAGGATCTCTGTCGTTTTATGCTTATGTACTTTATCAGCGTGCCGCCTTGTCTTATATATCTACAGCTGCTGATTTCGCCAAGAATAAAGTCATCCGCTACGTGGCAGATACGGATATAGACCATCACCCCGATTTTATTGTAGCCAAAAACGAAGCTATTGCTTATAACATTTCTACTGCCAGCAAACCTGTGGAGCTTGCTTTCAGCCATACCCTTACTGCCCTTACCTTTGCCGTAGATGCAGAAATGATACCAGGAAAGGTGAAACGTATCACTATAAAAGGAGTGAATGGGCAGGGTGACTATGATTTTGATCCCATTCTCGTTAGGTTTGAACGGTTCCTCGTCGTGTCTTCGATAGACTAACGAATGACGAATGAGAAGCAATCGTGTGTTAAGCGAAAAAGCATGGTTCTTCTGTTGTATCCAGTTGGGGGCGTTGGAAGTGATGCCTGTTAATATAATTGCGTTGTTTTATATTGTACGATAAATGGCTTGTTGCAAAGGTATCTTTTTGTTTTGGAAATCATCCTTAGGTACGGTTGCAAAGATACAACATCACAAAACCCAAATGTCCGTCCTTGTCCGTCTTTGAGATTATTTTTAAGTTCTATTAACTTTTCTACGGATTTTTTTTAAGTTCTGCACATTGAATAGCAAAACGCTTTTGATAAAAGATCAGTAGTCAATCAATAAGTTGCCATATCGTTTATTGATAACAATCCTTAATCGGTTGTCTGATGGTCTGTGAGTATCATTTATCGCAGTTTGCAATCTTTAGTTCTTTATAATGCAATTCTGTTGGTGCAGGTATTGATGGCTTTATGGGAGTATATATAATGAAAATGGTCTTTTCTGCTTGACGTTAGAGATATTCCATCAGTACGTCCCATACGGCGATGATGTGGCAGATGCTGCCAGCTAAGACGAAGAAGTGGAAAACGCTGTGCATATATCGTTTCTTGTTGAGCGAATAGAATACTGCACCGGTAATATAGGCTACTCCTTCAGCAATAATCCATGCCACAGCAGCAGTAGATACGGAGTCGATCAATGGCTTGAATGCCACAAGAACAGAAAGGCCCATGCCTACGAAACAAAATGTCTCAAGATTAGAATGCTCCTTGAGCTTGATGAAACTGATGGCGGTGCCGACTATGGCACAAAGCCACACAAAGGTGAACAGCGACCATCCCCAGTAGCCTTGGCTGCGTAGCGCAATAAGTGTAAGAGGGGAGTAGCTGCCTGCTATGTGCCAGTAGATGGCAGCGTGGTCCCATTTGCGCAACCGTTCTTTCCACTTTGAATGTCTGGGGAGTGCATGGTATGCTGTGGATGCCATATATGATCCTAACATGCCAAAGAGATAGAGACACACGCCGAGGCGTGCCCAAGGGTTGTCACCTTTGAATGCCATGACGAGAAACACAATGCCGAACGCCAAGCCTAATAGTATGCCGCCAGCGTGTGACCATGTGTTCCAAAGTTCTTCTTTATGTGTGTATCTTATAGCCATCGTTTGCAAAGATACGAAATATTTTTGGTTTATTAGGAAAATGAAGTGATAAAGTCTGAATAATAATATTTTGTTTCGTATATATTATATGGATCGCATGCTTCTATACGCGCGTACATTATATTATCGCGTATTCATTTGATAGAGTTTGAACTTACCTAAGGTTTACGTTGGACTTGCTTAGGACTTGCTTGGGACTTGCTTGGGACTTGCTTGGGACTTGCTTTGTACGTCTTCAGAAGTTTCGTGTGTAGAAAAGTAGTGACGACCCGAATGCATCCCGAATGCATCCCGAAGCCCGATGACGCTTGTGCGAGAAAAGGCGGTAAGGATTTCCTTCTTGTGCGAGATTGGCAAGTGCGGCTTGCTTTACTTGGAATGATGTGAGGACTGTGTTGCTGTGGGCGGAAACAAATTTGTGGTTGAGTTGACAAAAGCTTGCTGATGAGTTATGGTAATCCTCTCTTTCTCTGTTTTTATAGAACTTTTATCTGTTAAATATTGCAAAAACACTTATAAAATGTTAAATAATAAAAATGCAGGTGGTATTTGCCTCTTATATATTAGGTAGTTAGGCAAAAAGTTAGTACCTTTGCACCCCAAAAGCGCCTAATATCAATGGGGTAGCTATGTCAAGTTGAGTAATAACAAACAATATAATAAATTAAAAACAAACAATTATGCCTACAATTTCACAATTGGTAAGAAAAGGCAGAAAGGTGCTCGTTGAGAAGAGCAAATCTCCCGCTTTGGATTCATGTCCTCAGCGTCGTGGAGTTTGCGTTCGTGTATATACAACGACTCCTAAGAAGCCTAATTCGGCTATGCGTAAGGTAGCCCGTGTACGTCTGACAAACCAGAAAGAGGTAAACTCTTACATTCCTGGAGAAGGACACAACTTGCAGGAGCACTCAATCGTTCTCGTTCGCGGTGGACGTGTGAAGGACCTTCCTGGTGTACGTTATCACATCGTTCGTGGTACTCTTGATACCGCAGGTGTTGCAAGCCGTACACAGCGTCGTTCTAAGTATGGTGCTAAGCGTCCTAAGGCCAAGAAATAATAGCCGGTGAGGGTTATTTGGCTCGAAAAATCAAAAGTAAAACGTTTTGCTGGAGAATTGTTATAGACAGGTTGAGTAAATGCTCATGTGAGAGCGTTGAAGAACAAGCAAGAACAGCCCCACGCAGACAACAAAACAAAAAAACAAAAAATGAGAAAAGCAAAACCAAAGAAGCGTGTGATCCTTCCAGATCCAGTCTTCAATGACAAAAAAGTGTCTAAGTTCGTTAACCATCTGATGTATGATGGCAAGAAATCAATCTCTTATGAGATTTTCTACAATGCTCTTGAAACCGTAAAGGGTAAGATGCAGAATGAAGAGAAATCTGCTCTTGAGATTTGGAAGCAGGCTCTCGACAACATCACTCCTCAGGTTGAGGTTAAGAGTCGTCGTATCGGTGGTGCAACCTTTCAGGTTCCTACTGAAATCCGTCCTGATCGCAAGGAGAGTATCTCTATGAAGAATATGATTTCTTTTGCACGCAAGCGTAGCGGTAAGTCAATGGCTGACAAGCTTGCTGCTGAGATTATGGACGCATTTAACAATCAGGGTGGTGCCTACAAGCGCAAGGAGGACATGCATCGCATGGCTGAGGCTAACCGTGCTTTTGCCCACTTCAGATTCTAATTATAATATAAGGAGAAGAAAGAAATGGCAAATCGCGACTTACATTTGACTCGTAATATCGGTATTATGGCTCACATCGATGCCGGTAAAACCACTACTTCTGAGCGTATCCTTTTCTATACAGGAAAGACTCATAAGATTGGTGAGGTGCACGATGGCGCTGCTACCATGGACTGGATGGCTCAGGAGCAGGAGCGTGGTATCACTATTACCTCTGCTGCTACTACCTGTAACTGGACTTGGCAGGGTAAATCATTCAAAATCAACTTGATTGACACTCCAGGACACGTTGACTTCACTGCTGAGGTTGAGCGTTCACTGCGTGTTCTTGACGGAGCTGTTGCTACTTATAGTGCTGCTGACGGTGTACAGCCTCAGTCTGAAACTGTTTGGCGTCAGGCAGATAAGTATAATGTTCCACGTATCGGTTATGTAAACAAGATGGACCGTTCTGGTGCTGACTTCTTTGAGACTGTACAGCAGATGCGCGACATTCTTGGTGCTAACCCTGTAGTTATCCAGGTGCCCATTGGTGCTGAGGAGAACTTTAAAGGTGTGGTTGACCTTATCAAGATGAAGGCTATCCTGTGGCACGACGAGACCATGGGTGCTGAATATGATTTAGAGGAAATTCCTGCTGATCTTCAGGATGAGTGCGACGAGTGGCGTAATAAGCTGCTTGAATCTGCCGCTGAATATGATGAGGCCTTGATGGAGAAATACTTTGATGATCCTAACTCAATCACTGAGGATGAGATTATCGCCGCTATCCGTAAGGGTTGTGTAAGCATGGCCTGCACTCCTATGGTTTGTGGTTCTTCATATAAGAACAAGGGCGTACAGCCTCTGCTCGACTATGTATGTGCATTCCTCCCATCTCCTATCGACATTGAGGTAGTTAAGGGTACTAATCCTGATACTGATGAGGAAGAAGATCGTAAGCCCAGCGAGACAGAGCCTACTTCAGCTCTTGCGTTCAAGATTGCTACCGACCCATACATGGGCCGTCTGGTATTCTTCCGCGTTTACTCAGGTAGCGTAAAAGCTGGTTCTTACGTTTACAATCCACGTTCAGGTAAGAAAGAGCGTATCAGCCGTCTGTTCCAGATGAACTCAAACAAGGAAATTCCTATGGAGTCTATCGACGCTGGTGATATCGGTGCGGGTGTTGGTTTCAAGGATATCCGTACTGGTGATACTCTCTGTGATGAAGAGCATCCTATCGTACTTGAGTCTATGAGTTTCCCTGATACTGTGATTTCTATTGCCGTAGAACCTAAGTCACAGGCCGACATTGCTAAGCTTGACAATGGTCTTGCTAAGCTTGCCGAGGAAGACCCAACCTTTACTGTCCGTACTGATGAGCAGAGTGGTCAGACTATTATCTCAGGTATGGGTGAGCTTCACCTCGATATTATCATCGACCGTCTGAAGCGCGAATTCAAAGTAGAATGTAACCAGGGTAAGCCTCAGGTTAACTACAAAGAAGCCATCACCAAGACGGTTAACCTCCGTGAGGTTTATAAGAAGCAGTCAGGTGGTCGCGGTAAGTTCGCTGACATCATTGTTAATGTTGGACCTGTTGATGACGATTGGGATATCAAGGAGAATGGTGGACTTCAGTTCGTCAACGAAGTTAAGGGTGGTAACATTCCTAAGGAATTCATTCCATCAATCCAGAAAGGATTTGAGACAGCCATGAAGAACGGTATCCTCGGTGGTTACCCCGTTGATTCACTTAAGGTAGTTGTTGTTGACGGTTCGTTCCACCCAGTTGACTCTGACCAGCTCTCATTCGAAATCGCCGCTCAAATGGCTTATAAGGAAGCTTGTGCACAGGCTAAGCCCGTACTTATGGAGCCTATCATGAAACTCGAAGTTGTTACTCCAGAGGAGAACATGGGTGACGTGATCGGTGACTTGAACAAGCGTCGTGGCCAGGTAGAAGGAATGGAAGAAGGTCGCAGCGGTGCTCGCATCGTTAAGGCTCAGGTACCTCTGTCAGAGATGTTCGGTTATGTAACCGCTCTCCGTACCATTACTTCTGGTCGTGCAACCAGTTCTATGGAATATGATCACCACGCTCCTCTGTCAAGCACATTGGCTAAGGCTGTGCTCGAGGAAGTTAAGGGACGTGCCGATCTCGTATAATGCAATTCAGGAGTGCCGCTGAGCAAATGACTCTTTAGCGGCCTCCTTTCAATATTTTTATTCATCAATTTATAATTCAAGACAAATGAGTCAGAAAATTCGTATCAAGCTGAAGTCTTATGACCACACGTTGGTTGACAAGTCTGCAGAGAAAATCGTGAAAGCTGTTAAGGCTACAGGCGCTATCATCAGCGGTCCTATCCCCTTGCCAACCCACAAGCGCATCTTCACTGTTAACCGTTCAACCTTCGTTAACAAGAAATCTCGCGAGCAGTTCCAGCTCTCAGATTACAAACGTCTGATTGACATCTATAGCTCTACAGCAAAAACTGTTGATGCTTTGATGAAGCTCGAACTCCCCAGCGGTGTTGAAGTTGAGATCAAGGTCTAGTAACGATTAAGTAAGATACAAAAACGAATTTATTTATTATTATTAAAAAGTAATTGAAATGCCAGGATTAATTGGAAAGAAAATCGGAATGACATCCGTATTCAGTGCCGACGGTAAGAATGTACCGTGCACTGTTATCGAAGCCGGTCCTTGTGTTGTTACTCAAGTAAAGACCGTCGAGAAAGACGGTTATGCTGCCCTTCAGCTGGCCTTTGGTGACAAGAAAGAAAAGAACACCACTAAGGCTATGCAAGGTGTATTCAAGAAAGCAGGTACAACACCTAAGGCTCACTTGGCCGAGTTCAAATTTGACGAAGAGCACAATCTCGGTGATGTTATCACTGTAGAGTTGTTTAGCGACAATGACTTCGTTGACGTTGTAGGAACTTCTAAGGGTAAGGGCTTCCAGGGCGTTATGAAGCGTCATGGCTTCGGTGGTGTTGGTCAGGCTACCCACGGTCAGGATGACCGCGCACGTAAGCCAGGTTCTATCGGTGCTTGTTCGTACCCCGCTAAGGTGTTTAAGGGAATGCGCATGGGCGGTCACATGGGTAGTGAGCGCGTAACCACGCAGAATCTCAAAGTATTGAAAGTAATACCGGAACACAATCTTATCCTTGTCAAAGGTAGTGTTGCTGGTTGTAATGGTTCAACCGTTTTAATTCAGAAGTAAGCAATGGAAATTAACGTATTAGATATCAATGGTCAGGAGACCGGAAGAAAGGTTACGTTAAACGAATCTATCTTCGGAATTGAACCAAATGACCACGTTCTTTATTTGGACGTAAAGCAGTATCTCGCTAACCAGCGTCAGGGTACACATAAGGCTAAGGAAAGAAGTGAGCATGCAGGTTCAACCCGTAAGCTCGGTCGTCAGAAAGGTGGCGGCGGTGCACGTCATGGTGATATTAACTCTCCTCTGTTGCGTGGTGGTGGTCGCGTATTCGGTCCCCGTCCGCGTGACTATCGTTTCAAACTCAACAAAAAAGTAAAGGTTCTTGCACGTAAGTCTGCTCTGTCTTACAAGGCACAGGAGAATGCAATCATTGTTGTTGAAGACTTCAATTTTGAGGCTCCAAAAACTAAAGATTTCATAAAAGTTGCTAAAAATCTTAAAGTTGAGGGCAAAAAACTGCTGATGGTTTTGCCAGAAGCAAATAAAAATGTATATTTGTCAGCTCGTAATTTGCAGCGCTCTGAAATTGCCCTTGCAGCACAGCTCAATTCATACAAAGTTTTGAATGCTGATGTGATGGTGATCACTGAGAATTCGCTCAAGGCTATCGAGGCTGTTTTAAACAAATAAAGGAGACATAGAATATGACATATATCATCAAGCCTCTGATTTCAGAGAAAATGAATAATATCACAGAGAAGTCTTCTGCTGACAGAACTTTCAAAGCTAAGACCGGTGCCCACAAGGGTGAGATGGTTACTAAGAAGGCTCAGGCTAAATACGGTTTCATCGTAAAGCCTGAAGCCAAAAAGCTTGAGATTAAGTCAGAGATCGAAGCTCTGTATAATGTTACAGTAGAGAATGTGAACACACTTCGCTATGCCGGCAAGCGCTCTCAGCGTTACACCAAGGCAGGACTCGTGAGAGGCCAGAAGAATGCGTTCAAGAAGGCAATCGTTACTCTTAAGGAGGGCGACACTATTGATTTTTATAGCAATATTTAAAATAAAAAATGGCAGTACGTAAATTTAAACCCGTTACTCCGGGTCAAAGACACAAGATTATTGGCACGTTCGAGGATATTACTGCATCCGTGCCAGAGAAGTCTCTCGTTTACGGTAAGCGTTCTACCGGTGGTCGAAACAACACCGGTAAGATGACCGTTCGTTATATGGGCGGTGGTCACAAGAAGAAGTATCGTTTGGTCGACTTCAAACGAGAGAAAGATGGTGTTCCAGCCGTAGTAAAGACAATTGAATACGATCCGAACCGTTCGGCTCGTATTGCATTGCTTTTCTATGCTGATGGTGAAAAACGTTATATCATTGCTCCTAACGGACTGCAGGTTGGTGCAACCTTGATGTCAGGAGAGGATGCAGCGCCTGAGGTAGGTAATGCACTCCCATTGGCTAACATTCCCGTTGGTACCGTCATCCACAACATTGAGATGCGTCCCGGTCAAGGTGCTAAGCTCGTTCGTTCGGCTGGTAATTTCGCTCAGTTGACTTCTCGTGAGGGCAGTTATTGTGTTATTAAGCTTCCTTCAGGAGAGACTCGTCAGATTCTCTCTGCTTGTAAGGCTACAGTTGGTAGTGTAGGAAACTCTGACCACGCACTTGAGCAGTCTGGTAAGGCTGGTCGCTCACGCTGGTTGGGCCGTCGTCCTCACAACCGTGGTGTTGTTATGAACCCGCATGATCACCCAATGGGTGGTGGTGAAGGACGTCAGTCTGGAGGTCACCCACGTTCACGCAAGGGCTTGTACGCTAAGGGTCTCAAGACTCGTGCACCTAAGAAGCTTTCAAACAAGTATATTATTGAAAGAGCTAACAAGAAGTAATCACGAAGTTAATTAGAGTAAATTATGAGTCGTTCATTAAAAAAAGGCCCTTACATCAACGTATCTCTCGAGAAGAAAGTTCTTGCCATGAATGAGAGTGGCAAAAAGAGTGTCGTTAAGACATGGGCTAGAGCTTCAATGATTTCCCCCGATTTCGTGGGACATACAGTTGCAGTTCACAACGGAAATAAGTTCATTCCTGTTTACATTACTGAAAACATGGTTGGTCACAAGCTCGGAGAGTTTGCCCCCACTCGTCGCTTCGGCGGACATGCTGGTAATAAGAAATAACAGGCTAATCCACCAGAAATAAAAAGAATAAAATAATGGGAGCAAGAAAAAAAATTGCGGCTAATAAAAGACAAGAAGCCAAAAAGACACAGTATTTTGCAAAGCTGAAAGGTGTTCCTTCTTCTCCACGCAAGATGCGCTATGTCGTTGATATGATTCGAGGCATGGAAGTTAATCGTGCACTTGGCGTACTGAGATTCTCGAAGAAGGCCGCTTCGGCTGACGTTGAGAAACTTTTGCGTTCAGCTATTGCCAACTGGGAAGCCAAAAACGATCGCAAGGCTGAAGATGGCGAACTTTACGTAACACGCGTCTTCGTTGATGAAGGTGTTACAATGAAACGTATGAGACCGGCACCTCAGGGTCGTGGATACCGCATTCGTAAGCGTTCTAACCACGTTACTCTGTTTGTTGACGCTAAAACTAATGATAAATAATAAGTATGGGACAGAAAATAAATCCAATTAGCAACCGTCTTGGAATTATCAAAGGTTGGGATTCAAATTGGTTCGGAGGCAAGGACTTCGGAGATAACTTGGTAGAGGATCAGAAAATCCGCAAGTACCTCAACGAACGTCTGGCTAAAGCTAGCGTATCAAAAATTGTCATCGAACGTACATTGAAGCTCGTTACCATTACTATTTGTACCGCTCGCCCCGGTATTGTCATTGGTAAAGGTGGACAGGATGTCGATAAATTGAAAGAGGAACTGAAGAAGCTCTATGATAAAGAGATTCAAATCAATATCTTCGAAGTGAAGAGACCTGAGCTCGATGCAACAATCGTTGCCAACAACATCGCTCGCCAGATAGAAGGCAAAATCGCTTACCGCCGTGCTATCAAGATGGCTGTTGCCAACACCATGCGTGCAGGAGCAGAAGGTATTAAAGTACAGATCTCCGGTCGTTTGAACGGTGCTGAAATTGCACGCAGCGAAATGATCAAAGAAGGTCGTACTCCACTCCACACTTTCCGTGCTGATATTGACTACTGCCAGGCAGAGGCTCTTACAAAAGTTGGACTGCTGGGATTGAAGGTTTGGATTTGCCGTGGAGAAGTTTACGGTAAGGTTGATCTGGCTCCAAACTTCACTCAGGAGAAAGGCATGGGTCGCTCTAATGGTGGTAACAATGGTGGCAGAAAGTTCCGTAATAGAAAAAAGTAATTAACGTTAAAGTAAGAAGCTAACATGTTACAGCCTAAGAGAGTAAGATATAGAAGACCTCAAGATGGACGTGGCAATAAAGGCAACGCTCACAGAGGTACGCAACTGGCCTTCGGTTCTTTCGGTATCAAGACACTTGACGCCAAGTGGATTGACAGCCGTCAGATTGAGGCAGCCCGTGTTGCTATCAACCGTTATATGAACCGTGAAGGTCAGGTATGGATCCGCATCTTCCCCGACAAACCTATCACCCGCAAGCCTGCTGATGTACGTATGGGTAAAGGTAAAGGTGACCCCGCAGGATGGGTTGCTCCGGTAACTCCCGGACGCATCCTCTTCGAGGTTGAAGGTGTTCCTTTTGAGACAGCCAAAGAGGCTCTTCGCCTCGGCGCTCAGAAGTTGCCTGTTAAGACTAAGTTTGTTGTTCGACGTGATTACGATAAAAACGCTTAATTTATGAAGACAAAGGAAATCAAAGAGCTCGAGACCAAAGAATTGGCCGAGAAATTGGAGACTGAAGTTGCCAAGTACAACATGATGAAGATTAATCATGCAGTAACTCCTGTGGAAAATCCATCTCAGATTAAAGCAGCACGTCGTGATATCGCTCGTATGAAGACGGAGCTCCGTCAAAGAGAACTTAACAAATAATAATGGTTCAGATGGAAACAAGAAATTTAAGAAAGACAAGACAGGGTGTTGTCATCAGCAACAAAATGGATAAAACCATTGTTATTGCCGCTAAGTTCAAAGAGAAGCACCCTATTTATGGTAAGTTTGTCCAGAAGACAAAGAAGTACCATGCTCATGATGAGAATAACGAGTGCAACGTAGGTGACACCGTTCTTGTTATGGAGACCCGTCCCTTGTCGAAGACAAAGAGATGGAGATTAGTACAAATCGTAGAAAAAGCTAAGTAATTATGATACAAGCAGAATCAAGACTGACAGTAGCAGACAACAGCGGCGCTCGCGAGGCCCTTTGCATTCGTGTATTGGGTGGTACACGCCGTCGTTATGCAAGTGTAGGTGATGTGATCGTTGTTGCTATCAAGAACGCCATCCCTACTAGTGATGTTAAAAAGGGTGCAGTATCAAAGGCTTTGGTTGTTCGCACAAAGAAAGAGATTCGTCGTGCTGATGGTTCTTATATCCGTTTCGACGATAATGCTTGTGTGCTTTTGAACAATGCTGGTGAGCTCCGCGGAAGCCGTATTTTCGGTCCTGTTGCACGTGAGTTGCGTGCTGTAAATATGAAGGTCGTTTCACTGGCACCTGAGGTTCTTTAACATTATAAAGTATTAAAGAAATGAGTAAGTTACATATTAAAAAAGGTGATGAGGTAATCGTCCTCGCTGGTAAGAATAAAAACAGCAAGGGAAAGGTGCTCAAAGTCTTGGTAAAGGAAGAAAAGGCTATTGTTGAAGGAGTCAATATGGTTTCTAAAAGCACTAAGCCTAATGCCCAGAACCCTCAGGGAGGTATTATCAAGCAAGAAGCTCCTATTCATATCTCAAATATTAGTCTGATTGACCCGAAGAGCGGTAAGCCTACTCGTGTTTCTATCAAACATGATGGCAAAAACGTAATCCGTGTCTCTAAAAAGTCAGGGGAGGAAATTAAGTAATGGATACAGCACAGTTAAAGAAAGAGTATAAGGAGAAAATTGCTCCAGCTCTCCAGAAGCAGTTCAACTACACTTCAGCCATGCAGATTCCTGTCCTGAAGAAAATTGTTATCAACCAGGGTTTGGGTGATGCAACTCAGGATAAGAAAATCATTGATGTTGCTATCAATGAAATTTCTACTATCGCTGGACAGAAGGCCGTTGCAACCTATTCCAAGAAGGATATTGCTAACTTCAAACTTCGTAAGAAGATGCCTATCGGTGTTATGGTAACTTTGCGTCGTGAGCGTATGTATGAGTTCCTTGAGAGACTCGTACGTGTTGCTTTGCCTCGTATCCGTGACTTCAAGGGTATCGAAAGCAAGTTTGATGGTCGTGGTAACTATACTCTTGGTGTTCAGGAGCAGATTATCTTCCCTGAAATCAACATTGACTCAGTGGACCGCATCCAGGGTATGAACATTACCTTCGTTACTTCGGCTACTACCGACGAAGAAGGTTATGCTCTCCTCAAAGCTTTCGGTCTGCCATTCAAAAACGCTAAAAAAGATTAATAGATATGGCAAAAGAATCTATGAAGGCTCGCGAGGTAAAGCGTGCTAAGATGGTTGCTCAATACGCCGAGAAACGTGCTGCCCTGAAGAAAATCATCGCAACAACAGAGGATCCCGCAGAAGCTTACGAGGCAGCTCGTAAACTTCAAAGCATTCCTAAGAATGCTAATCCTATCCGTCTGCACAACCGTTGCAAGATTACAGGACGCCCCAAAGGTTATATGCGTCAGTTTGGACTGTCGCGTATTCAGTTCCGTGAGATGGCCTCAAACGGTCTGATTCCAGGCGTAAAGAAAGCAAGTTGGTAATCAACATTTGAATCGAAAGAGATTATTTATTTAATATTGTCGGGGTTGTCCCGATTAATTAAACATTTTATTTTATGACAGATCCAATAGCAGATTATCTGACAAGACTCAGAAACGCAATTATGGCTCATCACCGTGTTGTTGAAGTTCCTGCGTCTAACTTGAAGAAGGAAATCACTAAGATCCTCTTCGAGAAGGGTTACATCTTGAACTACAAGTTCGTAGAAGATGGACCTCAGGGAAGTATCAAAGTTGCTTTGAAGTATGACCCTGCAACAAAGGCAAATGCCATTAAGTGTTTGAAACGCGTATCGACTCCAGGTCTTCGCAAATACACTGGCTACAAAGACATGCCGAGAGTTATTAACGGATTAGGTATTGCAATCTTATCTACATCCCAAGGTGTAATGACAGACAAAGAAGCTTCTGATTTGAAGATTGGTGGCGAAATACTTTGTTATGTATATTAAATTGGAGGAATAGCATATGTCAAGAATAGGTAAATTGCCAATTAGTATTCCTGCTGGTGTTACTGTAGCTCAGGGTCAGGATGGAATTGTAACCGTTAAGGGTCCCAAGGGTGAACTCTCTCAAAAGGTTGATTCTTCTATCAAGGTGACTATTGCTGATGGTCACGTTTCTTTCGAAATTGACGAGAATAGTCCTGTTAATCTCAAACAGAAACAGGCTTTCCATGGTCTTTACCGTGCCCTTGTACACAACATGGTTGTTGGTGTAAGTGAAGGTTATAAGAAGGAAATGGAACTGATCGGTGTAGGTTATCGTGTTTCAAACCAGGGTAATCTTATTGAGTTCTCTCTCGGTTATACTCACCCCATTTTCCTTCAGCTTCCAAGTGAAGTAAAGGTTGAGACTAAGTCTGAGCGCAACCAGAATCCTCAGATTGTACTTGAGTCTTGCGACAAACAGTTGCTCGGACTCATCTGTGCTAAGATTCGTTCTTTCCGTATGCCTGAACCTTATAAAGGAAAGGGTATCTTGTTCAAGGGCGAGGTTATCCGTCGTAAATCGGGTAAGTCAGCTTCAGCTAAGTAATAATCATTAAACGAATTGAAGATTATGACAACAAAGAAAGTAGAAAGACGAATTAAGATCAAATACAGAATTCGTAAGAACGTTTTCGGCACAGCCGAGCGTCCCCGCTTGAGCGTTTTCCGTAGTAACAAGCAGATTTATGCTCAGGTGATAAATGATTTGGAAGGTAAAACTCTTGCATCTGCATCTTCTCTCGGTCTTGAGGCTATGCCTAAGATCGAACAGGCTGAGAAGGTTGGCGAATTGGTAGCCCAGAAGGCCAAGGAGGCTGGCGTTGAAAACGTAGTCTTTGACCGTAACGGTTATCTCTATCATGGCCGAGTAAAGTCTTTGGCTGATGCAGCTCGTAAAGGTGGACTTAATTTCTAAACGATTATGGCAATAAATAAAGTTAAAGTAAATAGTGACGTTGAGTTGAAAGACAGATTGGTTGCCATCAACCGTGTTACCAAAGTAACTAAGGGAGGTCGCACCTTTACTTTCGCAGCCATTGTTGTTGTCGGTGACGGCAACGGTATCATTGGTTGGGGTCTTGGCAAAGCTGGTGAAGTTACCGCAGCTATCGCCAAGGGTGTAGAAGCAGCCAAGAAGAATCTTGTAAAGGTTCCCGTACTCAAGGGAACCATTCCTCACGAGATGGAAGCACGTTACAGTGGTGCTCAGGTCTTCTTGAAGCCTGCAGCTGCTGGTACCGGTCTTGTTGCCGGTGGTGCTATGCGTGCTGTGCTTGAGAGCGTAGGTATTAAGGATATTCTGGCCAAGTCAAAGGGTTCTTCTAACCCTCACAACTTGGTTAAGGCAACAATCGTTGCTTTGAGCCAGATTCGTGATGCTTATACTATTGCCGGCACACGTGGAATCAGTATGGATAAAGTATTTAGAGGATAATAAGGAGATATTAACTATGGCAACAATTAAGATTAAGCAAATTAAAAGCAAAATCGGTTACCCTGTAGATCAGAAGCGTACTCTTCAGGCTCTTGGCCTTCGCAAGATCTCTCAGGTAGTTGAGGTGGAGGATACTCCTGTCATCCGTGGTATGGTACGTAAAGTCCATCACTTAGTGACTGTTATCGATTAATTATCATTTATTAAACAGATTCGAATATGAAACTTCATACTTTAAAGCCCGCAGAAGGCTCTACACATTCAAGCCGTCGAATCGGACGTGGTCCTGGTTCAGGTCTTGGTGGTACTTCTACGCGTGGTCACAAGGGTGCAAAGGCTCGTTCAGGTTACAAGAGAAAGATTGGTTTCGAAGGTGGTCAGATGCCTCTTCAGCGCCGTGTTCCTAAGGCTGGTTTCAAAAATATCAACCACAAGGAGTATTTCGCAGTAAACCTTTCTACACTTCAGAAGCTTGCTGAAAAGCATGGTTATGCCAAGATTGGTGTTGCTGAACTCGTTGAAGCAGGTCTTACCAATGGTAAAGAGTTGGTTAAGGTTCTCGGAAACGGTGAACTGAAAGCCAAGGTAGATGTAGAAGCTAATGCATTCTCAAAAACTGCCGAAGAAGCAATCAAGGCAGTAGGTGGTAACGCAACAATTATCTAAAAAAGATGAAGAAGTTTATAGAGACACTGAAGAACATTTGGAAGATTGAGGATTTGCGTCAGCGCATCCTCATCACCTTCTTGTTTGTAGCAATATACCGTTTTGGTTCGTTCGTAGTTCTGCCTGGTATTAATCCTAGCATGCTCGACAAACTGCAGTCACAAACTCAAGGTGGCCTTATGTCACTTTTGGATATGTTCTCCGGTGGTGCATTTTCCAACGCATCAATTTTTGCGCTTGGAATCATGCCTTACATCTCTGCTTCTATCGTTATGCAGCTTCTTGCTGTTGCTGTACCTTATTTCCAAAAGATGCAGCGTGAAGGCGAGAGTGGCCGCAAAAAGATAATGACTTATACTCGGTATCTGACAGTAGGTATCCTGCTGTTTCAGGCACCGAGTTATCTCATTAACTTGAAAATGCAGGCTGGTCAAGCTTTGGCCTCGGGAATCAACTGGACGATTTTCTCAATCCCCGCATGTTTTATTCTCGCAGCAGGAAGTATGTTCATCCTTTGGTTGGGTGAGCGCATTACAGATAAAGGTATAGGCAATGGTATTTCTCTAATCATTATGATTGGTATCATCGCACGTCTGCCTCAAGCTTTCATCCAGGAAGTAGGCTCGCGTTTTACCGCTATTACCAGTGGTGGACTTGTGATGTTCCTTGTAGAGATTATCATTCTCTATGCAGTTGTTTGCGCATCTATCATTCTGGTACAGGGAGTTCGTAAGATTCCCGTACAGTACGCAAAACGTCTTGTAGGTAATAGTCAGGTTGGTGGTGCACGTCAGTACATCCCACTCAAGTTGTTTGCCGCCAATGTGATGCCAATTATCTTTGCTCAGGCATTGATGTTCATCCCCTTGGCATTTGTGCAGTATGCAGCTCCTGAGAATGCAAGTTGGTTTGTTCGTTCGTTGTTGAATCATCACAGTTGGACTTACAATATTATCTTTGCAGTTCTTATCATTCTATTCACCTATTTCTATACAGCTATTACGCTTAATCCAACCCAAATGGCTGAGGATATGAAACGTAACAATGGATTTATTCCTGGTATTAAGCCTGGAAAACCGACTGCTGATTACATCGACACTATTATGTCGCGTATCACATTCCCTGGTTCGTTGTTTATTGCTTTCATTGCTGTTATGCCCGCTTTGGCTGGATTGTTGAATGTTCAGGATGCCTTCTCTCAGTTCTTTGGTGGAACATCTTTGTTGATTCTTGTTGGTGTTGTTATTGATACACTCCAGCAGATTGAGAGTCACTTGTTGATGAAACACTACGATGGACTATTGAGTTCTGGCCGTATTCATGGACGTGGCGTTGTAGCAGCCTACTAATCTGTATGAAGATATTTCTAAAAACAGAGGACGAAATAAACTTGATGCGCGATGCTAACCAACTTGTTGGTAAAACACTCGGGCATCTTGCTAAATATATTAAGCCTGGCGTAACGACCCTTCAGTTGGATCAGATGGCAGAGGAATTTATCCGTGACCATGGAGCTATTCCGACTTTTAAGGGATTTCCAAATCCATATGGAGGGCCGTTCCCTGCCAGTATTTGTACATCAGTCAATGATGTCGTAGTTCATGGAGTACCTAATGCACAGACCATATTAAAGGAAGGTGATATAATCTCCATTGATTGTGGTACGTTATTGAATGGATTTTGCGGTGACTCTTGCTATACGTTCTGCGTTGGGGAAGTCAGTGATGAAGTTAAGAAATTACTTCGCACAACTAAAGAATCTTTGTACAAAGGCATTGAAAATGCAGTTGCAGGAAATCATTTGGGTGACATCAGCAGTGCTGTTCAAGATCATTGTGAAGTACAAAATTACGGTGTTGTCCGTGAGTTAACCGGTCATGGTATTGGTCATGAGATGCATGAAGATCCTCCTGTACCTAATTATGGTCGTAGAGGAAACGGTATTCTCTTGAAGGCCAATATGTGTATAGCGATTGAACCGATGATAACGATGGGAAAACGCGAAATTTGGCTTGATGCCGATAAGTGGACCATTCGTACTCGAGATGGTAAACCTGCTGCACACTTTGAGCATACCATAGCAATTAGAAAAGGCAAGGCTGAAATTTTATCCTCATTTGAAGAAGTTGAAACGATAGAAGGAAAACAATATTAGTATGGCAAAACAAGGCGCTATTGAGCAAGATGGTACAATTGTCGAGGCATTGTCCAACGCAATGTTCCGAGTTGAATTGGCAAATGGTGTGCCCATTATAGCACACATTTCTGGTAAGATGCGTATGCATTATATCAAAATTCTTCCCGGAGACAAGGTGAAGGTTGAGATGAGCCCCTACGATCTTACTAAAGGACGAATTGTATTTAGATACAAATAAATAAGGAGAAAATTATAATGAAGACAAGAGCATCATTGAAAAAACGTACCCCAGAGTGCAAGATTGTACGTCGTAAGGGACGTCTGTTCGTTATCAACAAGAAGAACCCTAAGTATAAAATGCGTCAGGGCTAATGTTAAATAAGCATAAAGGATACATGAAGTTTCGCAAATTCTGTGTATCTTTGCATGCTTTTTAGCAGAAATTCGAATTTTAATTATTTATTTTAAGTAACAAATGGCAATTAGAATTGTTGGAGTAGATTTGCCCCAAGAGAAGAGTGGCGAAATCGCATTGACCTATATCTATGGTATTGGTCGAAGTAGTTCAGCAAAGATTTTGGACAAGGCCGGCGTGAGCCGCGACCTGAAAGTCAGCGAATGGAGTGACGACCAGGCAGCCAAGATCCGTGAGATTATCGGTGCTGAATTCAAAGTAGAAGGTGATCTTCGTAGTGAGATCCAGTTGAATATCAAGCGACTGATGGATATTGGTTGCTATCGTGGTGTCCGTCATCGTCACGGTCTTCCTGTTCGTGGTCAGAGCACCAAGAACAATGCACGTACCCGCAAGGGTAAGAAGAAGACTGTTGCAAACAAGAAGAAGGCCACGAAGTAATTCACAATTCACAAAAATCAGTAACAGTTAAGAATTAAGAATTATGGCAAAGAAAACAGTCACTTCAAAGAAAAGAAACGTGAAAGTAAATGCCCTTGGTCAGCTTCACGTACACAGTTCTTTCAATAACATTATTGTATCATTAGCCAACGATGAGGGTCAGGTTATTTCTTGGTCTTCAGCAGGTAAAATGGGTTTCCGTGGTTCTAAAAAGAACACTCCTTATGCTGCACAGATGGCTGCTGAGGATTGTGCAAAGGTCGCTTTTGACCTTGGTCTTCGCAAGGTTAAGGCCTATGTGAAAGGTCCCGGTAACGGTCGTGAGTCAGCTATCCGTGCGGTGCATGGTGCAGGAATTGAGGTTATCGAGATTATCGATGCAACTCCACTGCCACACAACGGATGTCGTCCTCCGAAGCGTCGTCGTGTATAATTGAAAGGAACATTATTATTATTTATTAGACATCTATTAAGATTATGGCAAGATATATTGGACCGAAATCAAAAATTGCTCGTCGATTTGGTGAAGCCATCTTCGGCGCAGACAAAGTTTTGTCCCGCAGGAACTTCCCTCCGGGACAGCATGGCAACAATCGCCGTCGCAAACAGTCGGAGTATGCTGTCATGTTGGCAGAGAAGCAGAAAGCCAAGTACACCTATGGTGTTCTTGAGCGTCAGTTCCGTAATTTGTTCGAGAAGTCAGCTAAAGCAGCTGGTATCACCGGTGAGGTTCTTCTCCAGCACTTGGAGAGCCGCCTTGACAATGTGGTGTTCCGCTTGGGTATTGCTCCCACTCGTGCCGCTGCCCGTCAGTTGGTTAGTCACAAGCACATTATCGTTGATGGCAATGTTGTGAACATTCCTTCTTATGCTGTTAAGCCTGGTCAGATTGTTGGTGTTCGTGAGAAGTCTAAGTCTCTCGAGGTTATCGACGCTGCCCTTGCAGGTTTCAACCACAGCAAATATCCTTGGATTGAATGGGATGAGCAGACCAAGAGTGGTAAGTATCTCCACGTTCCTGAACGTGCCGACATTCCTGAGAACATTAAGGAGCAGTTAATCGTTGAGTTGTACTCTAAATAAATCATTAAATTAATGGCGATATTAGCATTTCAAAAACCTGATAAAGTCGTAATGTTGGAGGCCAATGACAAGTTCGGCAAGTTCGAATTTCGTCCTCTTGAGCCAGGTTTTGGTGTAACCATTGGTAACGCCTTGCGCCGCATTCTTCTTTCATCGCTCGAGGGTTATGCAATCAACACCATTCGTATTGCTGGTGTTGAGCATGAATTCTCTTCAGTACCTGGTGTAAAGGAAGATGTAACCAACATTATCTTGAATCTGAAGCAAGTAAGATTCAAGCAAGTAGTGGAAGAATTCGAGAACGAAAAAGTCTCTATCACCGTTGAGAATTCTACCGAGTTCAAAGCTGGAGATATAGGTAAGTATCTGACTGGATTTGAAGTGTTAAATCCCGATTTGGTGATTTGTCATTTAGATTCCAAAGCTTCGATGCAGATTGATCTAACAATTAATAAAGGTCGTGGTTACGTTCCCGCAGACGAGAACCGTGAGTATTGTACCGATGTTAATGTAATAGCAATCGATTCAATCTACACCCCAATCCGTAACGTTAAGTATTTTGTTGAACCTTATCGTGTTGAACAGAAGACAGACTACGACAAGCTTGTGCTTGAAGTAACAACGGATGGTTCCATTCACCCGAAAGATGCTTTGAAAGAAGCCGCCAAGATATTGATTTATCACTTCATGCTTTTCTCTGACGAGAAGATTACATTGGAGAATAATGATGTTGAAGGCAACCAGGAGTTTGACGAGGAAGTATTGCACATGCGTCAGTTGCTCAAGACTAAGTTGGTAGATATGAACCTTTCGGTTCGTGCGCTTAACTGTTTGAAAGCAGCCGATGTCGAGACCCTTGGTGATCTTGTACAGTACAACAAGACCGACTTGCTTAAATTCCGTAACTTCGGTAAGAAATCGCTCACTGAGCTTGATGATTTGCTCGAGAGTCTGAATCTGTCGTTTGGAACCGATATTACAAAGTATAAACTGGACCAGGCATAATAAGGCCATTAGTCCTCTAAGAAAAAACGAAAAATGAGACACAATAAGAAATTCAATCATTTGAGCCGTACTGCAGATCATCGCGCAGCTATGCTTGCCAACATGGCTATTTCGCTGATTATGCACAAAAGAATCACTACGACTCTTGCCAAGGCAAAGGCCCTCAAGAAGTATGTTGAGCCCCTGATTACACGCTCAAAGGACGATTCAACCAATTCACGTCGTGTAGTATTTAGCTACCTTCAGAATAAGGAAGCTCTGAAAGAGCTCTTCGGAGTTGTTGCAGAGAAGGTTGGTGACCGTCCCGGTGGTTACACCCGTATCATCAAGCTCGGTACCCGTCAGGGTGACGCTGCTTCTGTAGCTTTCATCGAACTTGTTGACTTTGATGAGAACATGGCCAAGACCGTTAAGTCTGAAGCTAAGAAGACTCGCCGTTCACGCAAGTCAACTGCTGCTAAGACTGAGGCTCCCGCTGAGGCACCTGTTGCAGAAGCTCCCGTAGCTGAAGCACCTGCTGCAGAAGAGGCAAAAGCAGAGTAATCATCGATTAATCTCAAATAGTAGAATCCCGCTTACATAAAGTGAGCGGGATTTTTTTAGATGTTATTTTTGCTTTTATTGCCATTAAGCCAATCAGGTTACAGTGCTTTTATGTATGGTTTATGATCTCTTATATTAAGTTTAATACACTATGTTTAGCGGATTGAAGTCGCTGTCTTTAATTATTGTCGCAGACACCTTATTATATCGGAGAAGTTGCCTTTTGGTATTGGCATATATAGGATCAATGATGTTGCGATGGACTTTAAGCTATGGAACTGTGACTTTGAACCTAAAGTAAGTGCTTTATATATCTCTTGAAGGTACCGTTCAACGATGGTATAAGTGGCATCAAGTAATGAAGAAGTTGTTCTACTGTATATGTAAAACAGTCCTTTTGCAAAGGTGTCATAACGCATATAATTGCGATGACAGCCTTTTATGATAAACGGCATATTGTTTTCAAATGGTTTTATAGCTGCTAAAAAATAAGTTTATAGATAGTATGGGATAACAAGAAACGGAATCGGTATTTGAATGAACATGTTTGAGGTAGAAATCTTATTGTCCTTTCTGTCTTTAGTTGCTGCATTGATGGCATTTGTTCTACATTGATAGAACCAGTCTTAGTTACAATAAGAAGATAACGCAATGCAAAGAATAGCAATGATCGTCATAAGTATGTGTAGATACCGTAGATAATAATAATGATTGTATGATAGAGAATGTAGAAGTGATGGTGATTTTGTTCATCATGGTGATATTAGGCTATGTGCTTTATAAGTTGGGTTACATGGGTGATAAATTCGAACAGAAGTTATCTGCTATTGTAATCGATGTGACGTGCCCTGCGCTTATCTTATCGTCCGTTATGGGTTCAGAAATTCCCGATCGTAGTCTTATTCTTCCTTTGTTGGTTACAGGGTTTCTTACCTATATATTGTTATTGGTCTATGGTTTCTTAGTTCCGCGTTTTATCACGCAAGATCGTGATGCGCGTGGGATGATAGGTTTTGCATTGATGTTTGCCAATGTCGGCTTTATTGGATACCCCATAGTTGCTTCGATATTCGGTGTTAAAGCCGTATTTTACGCAGCCTTATTGAACATGCCCAACACCTTTTTTATCTTTACCGCCGGTGTAATGCTTGTAAAAGGCGAATACAGTATCAAGAGTATCAATCCCAAGTTGCTTTTTTCACCTGCAATGATAGCAGCATTTGTAGCCGCCTTAATGGTTGCATTCGGTATTCATACCCCTGCTATGATAGCTCGTCCCATGACGATGGTAGGTAATATTACAGTTCCAGCCTCATTGATGATCATCGGTTCTTCTATGGCGCGTCTCTCGTTAAGAGAGATAGTAGGCAGCCCGAAGGTATATGTAGCCTCCGTTTTGCGTTTGTCAGTTGTGCCTTTATCCGTTTATTTTCTGTTCAAGATATGTGGTGTAAGCGATGTCATCAACAATATCAATACCGTTGTTATTGCTATGCCCGTAGCATCTTTCGGCACAATGTTCTGCATGAAATACGGTCGCAATCCATCTTTGATGACCGAGATGACCTTCATTACCACTGTAGCCTCCATTCTGAGCATTCCATTAGTAACGCTCTTATTCAAATAAGTGTTATTGATTTAATGTCAGTCGTTATGTGTTTTGAGTCATGCTGACGCGTCATTCATCCGATATATACCTATTCCATTCATCTGATGTATTCCCATCGTAAATGTGATAGCTGTACGAAGTGTGGTAGTCTTTCAATAATCTTGTTGAAAGATGCTTTTTTTGAACTATTAAGCCCATAGAAAACAATTGTTGGGTACGTGCACAGCGTAAATAAGTGTGCAAAATTAACATAATGTAAACATTGACTTTAAAATATTTCGTATTTTTCTTTGAAGTTTCGGGAAAGATGCCTATATTTGCATTGTCTTAATGACACATTGCAACAAAGTTACTAAAATATAAAATCCTTAAAACTATGAATGTAGAGAAAATCATGCAAGACCTGGAACATAAGCACCCAGGTGAAGCCGAGTACTTACAGGCAGTCCGTGAAGTGTTACTCTCTATTGAGGAAGTCTATAACCAGCATCCTGAGTTTGAGCGCGCCAAGTTAATTGAGCGTCTTGTTGAGCCCGAACGTATTATCACTTTCCGTGTTCCTTGGACTGATGATAAGGGTGAGGTGCATGTAAATATCGGCTATCGAGTACAGTACAATAGCGCCATTGGTCCATACAAAGGCGGTTTGCGCTTCCATCCCTCTGTAAACCTCAGTATTTTGAAGTTCTTGGGATTTGAGCAGACATTTAAGAATGCACTGACCACATTGCCTATGGGCGGTGGTAAGGGAGGTTCCGACTTCTCTATCCGTGGTCGCAGTGACAACGAAGTGATGCGTTTCTGCCAAGCATTCATGACCGAACTGTATCGTCATATTGGTCCAGATGAGGACGTTCCCGCTGGTGATATAGGTGTAGGCGCTCGTGAAATTGGTTTCCTGTATGGTCAGTATAAGAAGTTGACCCATCAATTCCAGGGTGTTCTTACCGGTAAGGGCATCGAGTGGGGCGGTTCAAAGATTCGTCCAGAAGCAACAGGCTTTGGTGCATTATACTTCGTCAATCAGATGATGCAGACCCATGGTCTCGACATCAAGGGCAAGACCGTTGCTATTTCAGGCTTCGGCAACGTAGCATGGGGTGCCGCCAAGAAGGCTACCGAACTTGGTGCCAAGGTAATCACTATCAGTGGACCTGACGGCTATATCTACGATCCTGCCGGTTTGGATGCAGAGAAGATTGCTTATATGCTTGAGCTTCGTGCTTCAGGTAACGATATTTGCTCACCTTATGCCGAAGAGTTTGCAGGTTCTGAATTCTACGCAGACAAGAAGCCTTGGGAGCGCGAGGCTGACATTTATCTGCCTTGTGCTACTCAGAACGAACTCAATGGAGCCGATGCCGACCAGATTTTGGCCCACAAGCCACTCTGCGTAGCTGAGGTATCTAACATGGGTTGCACAGCAGAAGCAGCAGAAAAGTTCATTGCTGCCCATCAGCTCTTTGCTCCTGGTAAGGCTGTCAATGCAGGTGGTGTTGCCACTTCTGGTCTTGAAATGACCCAGAACTCTATGCGTTTGGGTTGGAGCGAGGCAGAAGTTGATGAGAAACTCCACTACATCATGTCTAATATCCATGAGCAGTGCGTGAAGTATGGCAAGCAGGCTGATGGCTATATCGACTATGTGAAGGGTGCAAACGTAGCAGGTTTCATGAAGGTAGCCAATGCTATGATGGCTCAGGGTATTGTTTAAAAAACTCTCTTTACTAAGCACTCCGATTACAAGTAGTCGGAACATATCCTTGGGAGGGAAGTCGCAAGACTTTCCTCCTTTCTGTTTTTTCTTGCGTCAAAGCAGCTTTGCAAATCAGCTTTATTGCTTTGCTGAGTGATATTATGACGCGTCCTTCCATGATATGCACAGCAGTTCATTGTGCAAATGCGACATGCGAGCGTGATGTACGGCTGTTGCTTTGGTGTCTGATGTTGTTGATGAAGGGAAATAAATCAGCCTCTGCTCAGAACTTACGCTCTGTGGCAGAGGCCGACTATATGGGTATTATGTGTTAGCGATTGCTTATTTTGCAGTGATGGTAACAACCTGTCCGGGTTGCGTCATGATGTCGTATTCATAGACCGAAGGAATGTTTGCATCTACACCCTCGTCTATGCGTTTAGCCACAATGGGCTTTGCAATGACCGCAGGGGCATAGAGCATGTTTGGACATTGTCCCTTTGCTTTGCGTAGCTTCTTGCCTTTCAACGGCACAGCCGAACGCAGACGGAGCATTCCGCCGATAGTAGAATGGATGGTAGCCTGTGTCAACTGATGGTTGTTCCATGTCATATCCACTTCAAATCCGCCTCGTGCACAAAGTCCGTTGATGCTTCCTTTCGTCCAATCATCGGGTAGGGCAGGCAAGAGATGCACCGCACCATCATGGCTCTGAATAAGCATTTCTGCCACACCAGCCGTTACACCGAAGTTTCCGTCAATTTGGAACGGCGGATGTGCATCGAAGAGGTTAGGGTAGGTGCGACCTTCCGGATACTGTGCCGCCAGTTTATCAGAAGGCAAAAGGTGCAACATATTTCGTATAATACGAAATGCATGATTGCCATCGAGCATACGCGCCCAGAAGTTAACTTTCCATCCCAGGCTCCATCCTGTAGCCATATCGCCACGCTGATGCAGTGTGTTAGCAGCCGCACGGAACAGTTCTGGATGAGAGAAAGGCGATATCTGGTTTGAGGGATAAAGTCCGTAGAGGTGCGAGATATGTCTGTGCTCGTTGTGAGGGTCGTCAGCATCGATGAGCCATTCCTGTAGTTGTGCATATCGTCCGACGTGCATTGGAGGTAGCAAGTCCCTCATTTTCTTCATTTCCTGACGTAGCGGCTCGTCTATTGCGAGCACTTCAGAGGCCTGAATTGCATTCGACAGTGCATCGAAAGCAATCTGATTGTCCATGGTGCAACCAGCCGTTACCGCCGTATGCTTGCCTGTTGGTCCCTGTTCCGGGCTTACCGACGGCACAGCAACACGCCATGTTGTTCCCGGCATGGGTTGCAGATAGTCGAGATAGAACTCCGCTGCGCCCTTAATCACTGGATACCATTGCTTCAAAAAGTCCTTGTTGCCCGTGTAGAGATAGTGTTGCCAGAGATGTGTGGTGAGCCATGCCCCACCGTTGGGAAACATTCCCCATTGTGCTCCGTCTATTGGTCCTGTTATGCGCCAAATATCCGTATTGTGGTGAGCCATCCATCCTCGACATCCATACATCTGTTTTGCCGTTGTCGTGCCCGTGACGCTGAGGTCTTTGATCAGTGAGAACAGTGGTCCCACGGTGCTGCGTAGATTGGTCACCTCCGCCGGCCAGTAGTTCATTTCCGTATTGATATTGATGGTATATTTCGAGTCCCACGGTGCATGGGTATTATCGTTCCATACGCCCTGAAGGTTAGCAGCCTGTCCTCCCTCCTGCGATGATGCGATCAGGAGGTATCTGCCATAGTGGAACATGAGAGCCACCATTGCCATATCCTTGCTTTCTGCAAAGTGAAGCAGTCGTTGATCTGTGGGCAGCAAAGCGTTGCTGTCAGCATCGAGTGTGAGCTCCACGTTGCCAAACTGCCTTTTCCATTCCTTTTCGTGTTGTTCCAAGAGTTGGTTATAGGTGAGTGCTTCTACAGCATTAAGCCATTCGTTATTGCGCTTTGCAGCGTTTCCCGATACATCGTGATAGTTGACGAAATTGGTAGCCGCGCTCAACAGCATGGTTACCTCCGATGCTTTTTCCACGTGTAAAGCATTCGCAGTGTTGCAACTGTCGTTCAAACATTTCTCCACGACCTTTCCATCGGTTCGAATCTCAGCCACACATTCAGCGGTGAGCGCAGCGTCAATGCCTTCCTGCTTGCATCCTTTCACGCTCATTGTAATCTGTTTGCCGTCTGCTTTTGTCGTATAGTCAAACGGTGCATCGAGTGTGGCGGTCATGTTGATAGCTCCTTTCCGATCCGCCGTCAGTCTTACCACGAGCACCTTGCTTGTCATTGAGGCAAACACGGTGCGTGTATAGTTCACGCCGTCAATCTTGAAATGTGTTTCCGCCACTGCACGGTCCAGTTGCAGATTGCGCTGATAGTCGGTAGCCTTACCGTTTCCGTCCATTTTCATCCGCAGATGTCCCATCGGCAGAAATCTCATACCGTGTGGTCCAACGATGAAGTCTTGGTTGATGAGCTTTGCAGCCTCCTCCTCTTTTCCGTTGAAAATGAGGTTGCGCACCTCCGCCAAGCGCCCCAGCGACCTTGTGCTGTTGTTTTGGTGAGGTCCGCCGCTCCAGAACGTCTCTTCGTTGAGTTGTATGGTCTCGTCGGTTGTACCTCCATATACCATAGCGCCCAAGTGTGAATTGCCTACCGGCAATGCTTCAAGCCATTGCGTAGCCGGCCGATCGTACCATAGTTGCATAAGTTCACGGCGGTCGTCGCGTGCTGAAACAGCCACCGCTACGACCGCCATGATAATCAGTGATAATGTTTTCTTCATATTTTTTTAATTCGTAGTATTTCGCATTGTTTCCACCTCATCGCCTTCTGCGCGTGGTGATGGTGAGCGTCTTTCCGCCCTCTTTCACCTCTTGGTCGCCTATTGCTGCGCCCACTCGGATAGTCGCTGTACCGTTTTTCAGTTTTCTATCCGCCAGTATCGTCGCCGTATAGCGTATTCCGGCATTGGGCGAAATGCGCTCCACGTGGAGGTTTGGCGATATGTGGATGTGCTTATTGTTGCTCTCGTCGATGACAAGTGGTTGCACGTCATATACCGTTTCGTTGCTACAGTTCATGATTTCAAACTGTATGGTGCACTCATCTCCGGCACATACCACCTCATCCATTCCCGCATAGCTGATGCGTATTTTTCGTATGTCGAGTGTCGGCTCCGCTTTCGGTTGGTAGCTGTCCGTCTGCTGCATCTCCTTTGGTCCCTGTCCATCGAAGTCGATTACATCGTTGTTGCCTGTTGTATCCACGCTGTATGCGCTGTCGTCGTTAGGTTGCATGGGCTCACACCGTGGGTCGTAAACATCGGCATCGGCCTGTTGCTGCCGTCTGTTCTCCATTTCCTCCTTGTCGTCAGCCGCCTGTCCGACGGCAGCACCGATAGCAGCTCCGCCCGCCATGCCTATCACGGTTCCGATGTCGCTGCCTCTTGGTCCTCCGATAATGCCACCGATGGCAGAACCGAGGATCGTTCCAAACTGTGCTCCCACATAGGTTCCTACCGCAGCGTTATTAGAGCAACTGCTCATCATGATAGTTGCTACTATGATTGCGAAAACTGTCTTTTTCATACTGTTACGTGTTATGATCTATTGTTTTTCGCGGACAAAGTTAACAAATTTCTGTCAGATAGCAAGAAAAAATCCCCATCATTGCATAGGGGAATCCCTAATTCTGTAGCAATGATGGGGTCAGCTGTTACCCTGATGTATTATTTCATGAGGTGCTTAGCAGCGAGTACCAAGAACATATAGTCAGACGATCCGCCTCCCAACACATATTCTGTTTGCTGCCAGAGGTATGGAAATTCCAGCAGTTCGGGGAAGTCTGGGCGTATGATGGCTGTGCCCGAAACCACGCCACCCGGCACGTACGACCAGTCAGCGCGTGTAGTTCCGTAGGCCACGGTAGCCGACTTTGCACCCACACCCGATGCAAACGATGCCGTGTTGGAGCCCGGATGACATCCCAATATAAAGTCGAGTGCACTGTAAACCGGCTGTGGTTCGAACAGTTCGGGATAGTATTTTGTGAGATAGTAGTATTTCACACCGAAACTCTGAATACCCCATCCTGCTCCCCAGATGCTTGGTTCGTAGGGCACCCCGTATGGAGTTTTCGCTGCTTCGTTCTTCATTTGTTCCACACAGGCAGGTAGTGCTTTGCGGAATGTTGCAGCAAAGCGACGTTCCTGCTTGTCGCCTTGTTGTTCCCACTGTCGTGCGAGTCGTGCCAGAATCGGTGCGTTTCTACCGATGTTCTTGATCACTGCCGCCTGATTTCGCAGGATGTAGTTGCGATAAACAGCATCACCAGTGGTCAGATAGAGTTCCACGGCAACGTGCAGTTTAGCCCCAGCCACTGGTTCTTCGCGTGCAAAGAGTGCGCGTGCCATTTCCAGACACTGTGCCGCCAAGGTATCGTTATGCAGTTTCAGCACTCGTGTGGCACCCGCCAGATGTGCAGCTGTAGTCAGGTCGCGCATTGGATTGTCTTCGGTATATACCCATCTGTCGTCGTCGTTGCCTTTGATACCATCGGTCATGGCGGCAGCATCGCCCAGCATGGCATATTGCCTGAGGTCGTGACTGATGATGCCACGGTAGGGGCGGCCCAGTGCGCGATATGCTGCACATACCGACAATGCGCCGTGTTCTATCTGTTGCAGGATGTCGTTCTTACCGTCAGCTTGGTGAATCTCCGTCAGATGCTGCTGTTGATCGATGGTCGTCACATCTATTTCAGGCTTAAACTGCTCGTATATCATCGCCAGATTGTAGGCTTCGCCAATCTGCGACTCGATGCGAAGATCCAGGTCGCCAGCATCGTGCCATCCGCCCACAGCCAGTCCATCCACCTCTTCTTCCTCAGCAAAAGGAGACAGTCCCGGTTTCTGATCATAGCCATCTATACCGTTTTCGTTGCGTGCCATGCGTGCATCGTCCATGTGACATCTGTCGTGCCAAACGCGATATTTCTCGTTGACCCTCATGTGACACATCTGATTAGGCAGGAAATATTCTATCACCGGTTGCCATACACCACGGTCAAACACGGTATCGTCGATTCTAAATACCGACGACTGCACATTGCGATAGCGTATCTTGTAGAGTCCCGGAGTGACAATGTCAGAGAAATCGAGACGTGCATACTGGTAGCGCAGAAAATTTCCCCACTTGTTGAGTGGCATGGTGCGTACCACTTTCTCGCCTTCCGCGCCAATGTATATGAGTTCGGCAGCGCCCTCTGCACCGTCTCGGCTGTCCATTTCCACTACCGCCACCTTCTGTTGGTGAGTGAGATATCCCACCTGTGAGGTTTGTATCACGGGTTGGTAGCGCCATCCTTTCACCACAGTAGGTGTGATAATCCATTTGATAGCCCCTTTGGTTTTGCCCGCAGGAATCTCCGATCGTAACACAAACCAACCGTTGTTATGGTTCATGCGACCGTCGTAGAGCTTCAAATCTGCTGTCATGCTCTCTATCGTCACCTTATTGTAGTTGTCGTCAGGACGCGACACAAAGCGCCTGCCGACGCAGTATGGCTCGGCAATGATGTCGTCGGCAATGATAGGATTGTAGCCCTTATCGGTGCGCGTCAGGCGCTTGAAGTCAATGATCGATTTGCCTTTTTGGTGGAAATCGCCCGTGCGCAGATAGTTGGGTGTGGTTGTAGCGAGCGGAGAGTTCGGTTGCCGTGGGAAAATGCCCGATTGACTGTCCATCAGCCAAGGCTTTCCGAAGAGCGCCCCTGGATAGAATTCAAGGTTGAATCCCACTTTGCCCAACCATTCCTCTGGTATCGGACGATCTAAATCCACGGTTACTTCCACGTGGTTCCCCACAGCCTCAGTTGTTACCGTGTAGCGCAATTGCAGGTCGGGATATATCATCGGGTTGAAGCCCGTGAGGTGTCTTGACGAGTCTGGATAAGCCAGTTCAGCCACGATGGTGTTGCCTTTCGCCTCGCGTCGCAGTTGTTTCGGCACCGGTTGCCATTGTCCTGGAGTAGCTTCCATACGTATATCGCCGTTTGTTGCCACTCTGTTTCCGTTCATCAGGATAGACACTCCGCCTTGATGTCCCTCTGGATAGAAGTCGTAGAATGCCATCACATCGACTCCTTCACACTGGAAGTATCCACCTTCAGTCAGTTTATAATCTTGTGCTTGAATACCAATGGCATATGCCAATGCGACAATCGTCGGTACGAAACTTCCGACATTAGTTTTGAATAGATGCTTAAAATTCTTCATAGTGAGTAGGTTGTTCTATTGTGCTTGAAAGTAGTAGTATTGGACATGATCTGCGCTATTGCGCACCATCTTTAGTTATTTCGTTGCAAAGATACGCTTTTTCTATCAACTCCACAAGTATTTGAGGTTAAGTTACCATTCATTTGAAACATGATAAAAAAGGTTTGAAACAATAGTGCATGTCTCATGCTTTATTTCTTCACACTGTCCTTATGTCATTCATGTATGTTGTATGGTAGAGTGGTTGACGTTGCATACTTTGCCCTGCAATGCCATCTTTCTGTCTTGTCGATATTCTCTTTTTCAGCAAATCAAATTGATTTGCAGACCAAATCAAATTGATTTGCTAACCAAAATAAATTGATTTGCTGACCAAAGTAAATTGATTTGCTGAGTAAACTCATTGAAATTGCAGCGTAAATTGATATTTGCAGCTCACAAATGCTTGATACATAGACAGCTTTCGGATTATGGCAAATCATCGTGAAAAGCATCCTTTTCACAGCGGCGCAATAGTACTTCGCTTGACGCACATCGTGATGTGGCGTAAAACCAAACATGCCCACCTTTGGTGAAAGGTGGGCATGAGTGTAGAGTATGCAGTGGAATTAAAATTCCAGAATCATCGTCTGACGTGGGCGGAGCTTCACATTCTTGTTGAGCGATACATGTCTGCCAGTGGTCACATCGGTGGCTTTGACCGTCTCGCCTATGATTTCAGCATAGCGCTTAACGTCGAGCTCGGCAGCTTCGCGCTTACCGTTGATCACGGTCATCACGCTCTTGCCCTTATACTGACGGGCTACGACATAGACACCCTTGTAGGTGATGAACTGAGTCTGACTGCCTTTGGTAATCACTTCGTTGCCCTTGCGCCAGTGGAGCAAGTTGCTAATCCAGCGGAACATATCGTTTTCCGCCTTTGTTCTACCTTCGGCAGTAAACGCGTTGTGCTTGTCTGAAGTCCATCCGCCAGGAAAATCCTGACGCACATAACCATCGGTAACAGTCTTCGTGCCGTTCATCATCACCTCGGTACCATAGTAAAGTTGCGGTATGCGATTGATGGTAAGCAGCAGCGCCAATGCCTGTTTCAGTGCAACGGAATCTTTTCCCTCGCCCAAGAAACGGTCGGTATCGTGGTTTTCCACAAAAGCCATCACGCTTTTTGGATTTGGATAGAGGTAGTCGTAACACAACACATTATAGATGCGGTTCATGCCGTTCCACCATTCGTCGGTATCTTCGTTCTTCGCCTGATTGATGCGATCGAAGAAAGCAAAGTCCATCACAGTAGGCAGATAACTGTTCTTCTCAGACAACTTGCTATCTTTCTGCCATGCAGCTGTATAGGCAGGCTCGGTAACCCATGTTTCACCCACGGTGTTGAAATTAGGATATTCCTCGCCAAGCACTTTCATCCAGTGTGCCATAGCATCACGGTCAGCATAAGGATAGGTATCCATACGTATGCCATCAATGCCTACGGTCTCTATCCACCACTCGCTGTTTTGGATGAGATAACGTATCACATGGGTGTTGCGCTGGTTGAGGTCGGGCATAGAAGGCACGAACCATCCATCCACAGTCTCGTGCAGATCCACCTTGCTGGCGTATGGGTCGATCACTGGCGTCAGTTTATAACTGGTCTGGAGATACTTGTCGTTCACCTTAGCCACACCATCTATGGTGCCTATGTTCTTCTGATGCTCCGCAGTTTGATTTTCTGGAGCAAGCCATTCCGATGTGTTGAACCAGTCTTTCGATGGCATGTCAGCCACCCAAGGATGGAAATATCCGCAGTGGTTGAATATCATGTCCATCACAATCTTCAGTCCTTTGCTGTGGGCTTCATCTGCCAAACGACGGTAGTCAGCGTTGGTGCCGAAGCGTGGATCTACGCGATAGTAGTCCGTAGTGGCATAGCCATGATAGCTACTGCTCTTTCCGTCGCTGGGACTGTCATTTTCCAAAACCGGTGTAAACCACAGTGCTGTGACACCCAGTTCGGTGAAATAGTCGAGGTGTTGACGGATGCCTTCCAAGTCACCACCGTGGCGCAGACTGGGTGCCTGACGGTCGATGGTCTTATCGCGCATGGTCTTATAGGCATTGTTGTTGGGGTTTCCATTTGCAAAACGGTCGGGCATCAGCATGTACAGTACGTCGGCATTGGTGAATCCCATGCGGCGTTCGCCCGCCATTTCGCGGTTTTTCAACATATATTTCACCTTCTTCTGCTGTTTGCCCACCTTGAAGTTGAGCGTCATCTCTCCAGCCTGTGCATCTTTCAGATTGAGATAAACCAGCAAGTAGTTGGGCGAATCGAGTCGTATCAACGAGTCGATAGCCACACCGGGATAGTCGGTAGTGACGTTAGCCTCGCGGATATTGGGTCCATAGACCATCAGTTGCAGTGTTGCATCCTTCATGCCCACATACCAATCGGTGGGGTCTATGCGGTCTATCTTTACCACAGCCGAAGCGGAAATCATGCTCATAAGCATCAAAAAGGATAAGAAAATTTGTTTTATTTCGATTGTCTCTTAGTTAAATTAGGTGTAGTTATTGACGGTAGAGAATCAGTGCCGACTGACCATCGATGGTAGTTTTACCACCGCTGACGGGCATGCCGATGCCTGCTTCACTAATCACTCCATTGCAGCAAGCCACGCGGTATTCACCTTCGGGAATATCGACAGTCTTGGTGTCGCGGTTGCCGTTTAGCACCACGATGATGTCTTTCCAGGTGTCAATGCCTTCCAGATCTTTCAACTGGAATGCAATGAGACAGTCCGAGGCGGTTAGGAATTGCAGATGGCGCACCACCCTTTCAGCCTTAGCGAAGGCGGAAAGCAGGATGATTCTTACGCAGTTGTATTAGGTTGCGATAGTATTCAAACACCTGAGGATACTGCTTCAGGTTGTCCCAGTTGAACTCAATGATGCTGTCTGACGATGGCACCACGCTGACCATTGACACCTACGGCCTTGGCAAAAGTGCCGGGACACTCGCCGCGACCGATGTCGAAAGTGTAGAACTTGCCGTTGAGGTCGCCTTTCACTGTGGCTTCCCAGCGGTCGGTGCCTACGGCGCGCATCTTCACAGTCTTGATGGGCTTGCCACCCTGACCGTTCTGATAGATACGCACTTTGGGCATAGCAGGTGCGTTGAGGTGGAATACGGTCTGTGTTTTATCATAGACCATCTCGTTGAAACGTCCCTGTGCATGGACCACCGGTGTGATTAGTGTGACCATCAGTGCAGATAGAATATATTTTCCATTCATATTGATTGCTTCAATAGGGGATTATTTAGCCATCAGCGAAATAGCAAAACCACCGCCACGTGCCTCTTTGATCTTCAGCACATCGCCACGTTTCACAGTCTTTTGGATAATCTGATAGGCTTTGGGATTACGCTCATAGTCTGCGTCTTTACCATCCTGATAGATGGCGCAATCGTACTTACGACCCTTATCGAGGAAGTCCAGACGTACTACGGCGGTGCGTGCTTCGGCATCGGTCTTACCGCCAACAAACCAGTTGTCGGTGCCTTTGGCCTTGCGGGCTACGGTAATATACTTGGCAGGCTCTGCCTCAAGATACTTAGAGTCGTCCCAGTCGCAAGCTACGTCGCGGATAAACTGGAAGGCATCATCGTATTTCTCGTAGTGTTCGGGCAGGTCGGCTGCCATTTGCAATGGACTGTACATCACGAGATAGAGTGAGAGCTGACCGCAAAGGGTGGTGTGTACGAAACTTGTGTTACTGCTCCATTCAGAGAGTTTGGTTTCGAAAATACCGGGAGTGTAGTCCATCGGACCGCCTTGCAAACGGGTGAAGGGCAGCATCACAGTATGGTAGGGCACACTACCGCCGAAGGCTTCATACTCGGTGCCGCGTGCGCTCTCGTTGCCTACAAGGTTAGGCCATGTGCGGCAGATACCTGTAGGACGTGTGGCTTCATGGGCATTGACCATGATATGATGCTTGGCAGCAGTCTCTATCACACGCTGGTAGTGGTTGTTGGTGAGTTGGCTGTAGTGGTATTCGCCACGTGGGATGATGTCGCCCACATAACCGGTTTTCACTGCATCATAACCATATTTGTTCATCAACTCAAAGGCTTTCTCCATGTGGCGCTCGTAGTTGAGAGTGGAAGCTGAGGTCTCGTGGTGCATCATCAATTTCACGCCTTTCGAGTGAGCATACTCGTTGAGGGCCTTGATGTCGAAGTCGGGATATGGAGTGACAAAGTCAAAGACATCCAATTTCTGATGGCCGAACCAGTCCTCCCAGCCTTCGTTCCATCCTTCCACAAGTACTTCCTGAAGTCCGTTCTTGGCTGCAAAGTCGATATAGCGCTTCACTTCTTCGTTTGTAGCACCGTGTGTACCGTTGGGCTTACACTTCTTATAGTCCGTTTGACCTAAGCGTACCGATGGAAGATCGTTGGTATAGCTCCATGTTTTAGTACCCACAATCATGTTCCACCATACTCCGCAGTATTTTGTGGGGTGAATCCATGAGGTGTCTTCTATCTTGCAAGGCTCGTTGAGGTTGAGCGTCAGCTTGCATGACAGCATGTCGCGGGCATCGTCGCTGACGAGGATGGTGCGCCACGGTGTGTTGAATGGAGTGTGGATGAATCCTTTGCGACCTACAGCATCAGGGGTGAGCCATGATTCAAAGACGAGGTTTTTATCGTCCAGATTCAGGTGCATCGTGGGATAATCAAGGCATGCTGCTTCGTGGATGTTGATATACAGACCGTCGGCAGTCTTCAGTTGGAGCGATGTCTGAACACCGGTGTCCGAGAATACTGTGGTCGATGAATTGTTCTTATAGCTTTCGCGATTCTTGGCAATGACCTCGCGAATGCCGGTAAGTGGAGTAATCTGGTATTCATACTCCTGTGTGTCGTAGTCGCCAGGAATCCAGTAAGCAGTGTGGTTGCCCGTCATGGCAAACTGAGTGTGCTCTTCTTCTATCACAAAATAGTTGAGCTGATTCTGTTGGGGAAACTCATAACGCAGTCCCATGCCGTAGTCATAGACACGGAAACGAATGGTCATGTCGCGATCAGATGTGGGCTGGTTGAGGCATACCGCCATTTCGTTGTAGTGGTTGCGGATAGTGGCTGTCTCTCCCCAAACGGGGCGCCATGTCTCGTCGAAAGTAGAGGTTTGGGTGTCCTTCACTTTGAAACCTTCCATGAGGTCGGTTTCGTTCATACCTTTCGACGCATGTTTGTCGCAGGCAAGAGCCAGTCCAAGGTGTGAGGGATTAATCACTTTCTTGCCTTTATACGACATCTCATAGGTCGGTTGACCTTGTTCTGTCAGCGAGAAGGTCAGTGTGACATTGCCATTGGGTGATGTCACAGTCTGCGCAGCTACCATCATGGGCAGCAGCGCAAGTACAGTCATTATTGTTTTCAGCATGTGGATAGTTATTTTATGAATATTGTCTCTCGGTTGTGATGAGGAGCTTTACGACCTGCCAGTCTGTCGGATAAGGGTGCTGATGGTGTCGGTCAGCTTGCTGTCGGCCATCAAATCCTCAATGTTGAGATGCATGCGGTAGCGCCAATAGTGTTTCGGATTGGCTGGAATATTGATGCGCTCGGCATCGGCATCGGGTAGGCGGAGACGTTCATCCATAGCCAACCAGTCCTGAATGCTTAGGATGCAGAGCATGGACGGGCATGCCAAATGACGTGCGATGATGTCTTCTGCCAACCATCCGGGGAGTGGATGGGGAGCAACGCCGTTGCGATAGAGCATCGTGTTGTAGTAGTCTTGAGTGCGGTTGTAATCTTCGTCCCACCACTGGCGAAGGGTCGGCATGTCGTGACTTGATATGGTGCAGACCGAACGGTAGGGATTGCTGCTGAGATGACCAAAGCGCACTGTGGGCGACTTGGGCATGCTTTGCAGTTCCAGACTGAGTATCTTCAACTCGTTCATCACCCAGGGCACGCAGTCGGGCACCATACCCAAATCTTCTGCGCATACCAACATGCGGGTGGCTTGTACCAACTTAGGAAGTTTCTTCATTGCCTCGCGATACCAGAACTGGTTGTTGCGGCGATAGAAGTAGTCGTTGTAGAGTCGGTTGAAAGCCGCCTTATCGTTGTCGTAGAGCGATTCATAGATGAAGTCGAGCTGGGCGGAAATGCGTGGATGGAACATGTTGGGATCGCGGCGGTCGCGAACAAAGAGTACGTCGCTTACTAAGGCATATAGTCCATCGCGCAACCATAGGTCTTCCTGACAGGTTGTCTTTGCAAAGCGTGCTTCTATCTTGCGCTGTGTATCTACCTCAGCTTTCATGCGGTAACGCTCGCCATCGATGCGTTCGAGATAGGTTTGGCGCACTTCATCAGCACGCTCGTGGAAGATTCGGTCCAATACCCAGTCGGTAATGAAAGGTTCGGTGAAGCGTTGCTCTTGGAAGTTGAAACCATACTGTGCTATCTCTTCGCGGCTCATGGCCTGCGAAGGAGAAAACTGTCCGAGAAGTCCGTGAACGCTGTCGGTGGGGATTTCCCAAATGCGGAAGAATCCTAAGACGTGGTCAATACGGTAGGCATCGAAGAACTGTGACATATTTTGGAAACGACGAACCCACCATTGGCAGTCGTCTTTCAGCATTTCATCCCAGTTGTAGGTAGGGAATCCCCAGTTTTGACCGTTCACCGAGAAGTCGTCGGGTGGTGCACCGGCCTGTCCGTTGAGGTTGAAATATTTGGGTTCCATCCATACATCGCAACTGTAACGGTTGACACCGATGGGGATATCGCCCTTGAGAATGACACCTTTCTGCTTGGCATAGTCGTGCGTTGCTTTCATCTGTGATGACAAAACGAACTGCACGAAATAGTAGAAGGCTACCTCCTCGTAGGCTTTAGTGCGAGAGTTTGATAAGTTTTGGCGGTCATCCTCATTCCATGTGTTGTGGTCTTTCCATTGAGTAAAGTCGGCTGTACCATACTTATCTCTCAGATATGAATACTGAGCGTATGGTATGAGCCAATTCTGAGTCTCCTGGAAGAATGCCTTAAAATCGGCACTCTTCATCGTCTTTTTACCTTCTTGAAGATAGAGTTTCTGCAAATATGCTAATTTAAATCTGTTTACTGCTTCGTAATCAATCTGTGGCAAAGCGTTCAAACGCTGGCGCTCTGCCTCGGAAGACTTGCGATCTGCCTCATCTGCCAATGCGGGTAAAGCGCGAAGATCGGCATACTGAGGATGGATGGCAAAGATGCTGATGCAACTATAGGGATAGGAGTCGGTCCAGGTGTGCGTAATGGTTGTGTCGTTGATGGGCAACAACTGCAATACGCGCTGACCAGTCTTGACTACCAAGTCTATCATCATCTTCAAATCGCCGAAATCACCAACACCCGCACTGCTCTTGCTTCTCAGCGAGAATACGGGTACCAATGTGCCTGCCAGTTTGTGATTGTAAATCTCGAAAAATGCCTGATCGAGATGATATACCACTACTTGGCCCTTCGACATGGTGGGCAGACTGATGCTACGGTTGTAGCCACATTCCCATAGTTGGATGCTGCCTGAAGCGTCGATGATGACGAACTTCAGTTCTACAGGACCGTTGTGCAAGGGTGCTGCATCAATGTCAATTGCCCATTCACCATAGTTATGGAGGGTCATGGGGAGTGACTTCTCAGGATTCCAACCGCCCAATGAGGGAGCAGAACCTATTACTGCCAATCGCTCGCCATTGCGCAACTGTGGCGCACGAACGGTGATCCGCACTGTTTGGGCGAAAGAGGTAGCCTTCATCTGTTGAGGCTCCTGGTGGTTGATGCAGTCTGTAAAGGCGCTACTGTATAGATATGAGTCATCGGGCATACTGTTCCATCGGTCGTAGATGGTATATTCAGTAGCCGTGGTGCTGGTCATGTCCAACAGGTGTCTTACCATCTGCCATTCGTAACGGTCGCCGTTGCTGCCGCCAGACACCTTATAATAATAGGTGAGGGTAGTGGCTTTGCTCTGTGCTAAATCGCAGTACCAATCTGTGCCGTTGATGGTTGTCATGCGGTACGACTTCACCTCATGGCCTTCTATGATGTTCAGTGATACTTCTTCGCCGAAGTTTGTATTGTATTCAATATGGAAATGTAGAGTCATATTTATATGAGTTATTGGGTTTCTCGGTGCGAAAGTAAGAAAAAAAACTGTACCTTCTGGTGCTCCAATCAAACTATTTTTATCTTAAGACGTGCAAACGTTTGCATTACTTACGCTCCCTTTTTGTCTATCAAAGACACAAAAACGGCACCACGTCTTGTCGCTGAGACTACCAACTATCGGTTGTACGAGGATTCCCATCAATGGTGGGAGAATCCAGAATTAACTCAAATCGTGGGGGCTGCTCCTAAAGTGGCAAAAATACGCGAGATATTTGCGCTTTGCAGGGCGTAGGCAATCTGTACGCCGAAGAATCCAAAACTCAAATTCCAGAGTTTCCAGAATGAAAGATCAGGTTTTTGTGTCATTGTTATTATTGTTTTTTTTATTGTTTAACGTATGAATGAATGTTTTGTGTCGTATGGTATCATGTTGCTTGCCGTATATTATAATATGCTATGTTAGCGTGTCGTACCTCTGATAACCAGTCGGGTACGAACTACACGCAGTTCTACTTCGTCCTTGGGAATACTGCCTTCCACTTGTCCTATTAGAATGTTGGCAGCCTCTTCGCCTACGGCAATACCGCGCTGCTCTACTGTTGTCAGCATTGGATCGCTGGCTCTGGCACGGTCACTATTGGTAAATCCGCAGATACTGATGTCAGTAGGAATGCGGAATCCCATGTGCTTGGCGGTATAGAGTATGCCGATAGCCGTGTCATCGTTGATGGCAAAGAATGCATCGGGTCTTTCGCCTTCTGGTAATGATAGAATTTCTGGTGTAATAGCCTCGGCTTGTGCGCGGTTGTCACATAGTTTAACGAAGCCTTCATGTTCTTTCAAACCATGTTTTGCCAAGGCATCGTGATAGCCGTTATAGCGGTTCTTCGATAGTTCGAGATTCATGGGAGAACCATAGAAAGCAATGCGTTTGCAGCCGGTATCTATCAGATGGGTCACGGCTGTATATGCTCCCATATAGTCATCTACCACAACTCGCGAACCATTCACACCTGTACAGATGCGGTCGTAAAATACCAAAGGTACACCATTGTCCATCAGTTTGCGGAAATGGTCATATTGCTTGGTGTCCTTGGCTTGTGACACAATGATGCCACACACCTTATTCTTATAGAAGGAGTCGCAGATAGCCACTTCCTTATCATAGCGCTCGTTGCTTTGTGCCACCATCACACGATAGCCGCGTGCACGTGCTTCTTCCTCAATGCCCGAAAGTACTGACATGAAATAGTAATGCACAAACTCAGGAACAATTACTCCTATCACCTTCATGGGCTGTATCCTACTGTGACGCAGGGCTTCACCAATGACATTAGGATAGAAGTTGCGCTCCTTTGCGTAGGCTTGGATGCGTTTCTTTTGCGATGCGCTAATGCGTGGACTGTCCTTCAAGGCACGGCTCACGGTAGCTACGGAAACGCCCAATTCGCGGGCGATATCCTTCATTGTTATAGGTATTTTATCACTCATGGTTTTCAGTTGTTGGCACAAAAGTACTTATTATTTTTGAAAACAAAGGTGATTTTTGACGTAAATCAATAAAATCAGATGCAAACGTTAGCATTAAAAAAACATCGGATTTGACCTGAAATACTTTTGCCAAACATCTGAAACTCCTTGTCAAAACATGATCTGCAAATACCGATCAGTTTCATTTCTATGCGATATTTATTGCTTTTGATGGAGAAACAGCAGCACCACACAGATTCGCTTACGGCCATGTTGTGGTCGAAGTGTGGTCGAAATCCCATGATTTGAGCATTCGACCACACCGTAAGATCCTAACAGATAGGATATTGCAAATATCTGTGGTCGTGTGGTCGAAATTTCTTAAAAACTAAATTAACTATGTGCGAGAGTATAGTTGCATATTCGTCATGACTTCTCATCACTAAACCGATGGCAACTGGGTGTTCGATGTTCTTTTAGGTACTCACGTTCAAAAATACTCAAATAAATTTGGCATTTTCTTCACTTAATCGTACCTTTGGTCTTACAGACCTTAGGTACTCACGTTCAAAAATGCTCAAATAAATTTGGCATTTTCTTCACTTAATCGTACCTTTGGTCTTACAGACCTTAGGTACTCACGTTCGAGAATCCAAAAGAAAAAACGAGTTTTCTTTTGTATTCTTCTCACTTAATCGTACCTTTGTAATCAAATAAACGTACTACAATGAGCACAGTACCACAGCAATGGAATCAGTTTTATCTGAAAGACGTATCGTTTGTCAACCTCATGACACGACGCATCTTCAATGTACTTATAGTTGCCAACCCCTATGACGCCTTTATGTTGGAGGACGATGGCAGAGTGGATGAGAAACTCTTCGACGAGTATATGGAACTCGGCATGCGCTATCCACCATCGTTCAGTCAGGTGTCAACCACCGAAGAGGCAGAGCAAGTGCTTAAAACTACCGATGTCGATCTGGTGATATGTATGCCAGGTAATGCCGACAACGATGCCTTTGCTGTGGCGCGTGACGTGAAACGCATGGCACCACAGATTCCCTGTGTGGTGCTGACACCATTCTCACACGGTATCACCAAACGTATAGAAAACGAGGATATGTCTATCTTCGACTATGTGTTCTGCTGGTTGGGAAACACCAACCTCATACTCTCTATCATCAAACTGATAGAAGACCGGATGAATATCGAGCACGATATCAACGAGGCTGGCGTGCAGATGATACTCCTCGTAGAGGACAATATACGTTTCTACTCTTCTGTATTGCCCAACCTCTACAACTATATTCTGGCACAGAGCAAGCGCTTTTCTACCGAAGCGCTCAATCCACATGCTGCAGCACAGCGCAAACGAGGACGCCCCAAAGTGGTGCTTGCCACCAACTACGAGGATGCGATGCGCATCTATGAGAAGTATCATGAAAATACCTTGGGCGTCATCAGCGATACCCGATTCCCCATGCATACCCCACACGGACAGTTGGCACAGGTGCAGGATGGCGATGCTGAGGCTGGACTGAAACTGTTGCGCGAGATACGCAAGCGCGATGAATATGTGCCACTCATTCTGCAAAGTAGCGAAAGCGAAAACCGCGCAAAGGCAGAAGCCGAGGGCTTTGACTTCATCGACAAGAACAGTAAGAAGATGAATGTTGACCTGCGACAGGTGATAGAAGAACACATGGGATTCGGCGACTTCATCTTCCGCGATCCGCAAACCCATGAAGAGGTGTGTCGTGTGCGATCGCTGAAGGAACTGCAAGACAATATCTTCAAGATTCCCAACGACTCGATGCTCTACCATATATCGCGCAACCACATGAGCCGCTGGCTCTGTGCAAGAGCCATCTTCCCCGTATCGGCATTCCTCAAACATGTCACCTGGCACAAGCTACAGGATGTCGATGCCCACAGACAGATTATCTTCGATGCCATCGTGCAGTATCGACACATGAAGAATATCGGCGTGGTGGCAGTATTCGACCGTCTGAAATTTGACACCTACAGCCACTTTGCACGCATTGGAGAAGGATCGCTCGGAGGAAAAGGCCGTGGCCTGGCATTCCTTGACAACATCATCAAGCGCCATCCCGAACTCAACCAGTATCCTAATGCGCGAGTCATGATACCGAAGACCGTTGTGCTCTGCACCGACTACTTCGACCAGTTTATGGATAAGAACAATCTCTGGGGCATAGCCCTCAGCGATGCCAGCGATGACGAGATACTCCATCACTTCCTCAAAGCACAGTTGCCCGATGCACTCATTGCCGACTTCTTCACCTTCTTCGATGCGGTCAAGTCGCCAATCGCTGTGCGCTCGTCATCGCTGCTGGAGGACTCCCATTATCAGCCCTTTGCCGGTATCTACAGCACCTATATGATCCCTTATCTCGACGATAAGTATGAGATGCTCCGTATGTTGGCATGTGCTATCAAAGGCGTGTATGCATCGGTCTATTATAAAGATTCGAAAGCCTATATGACGGCTACTTCCAATGTGATCGACCAAGAGAAAATGGCTGTCATACTACAGGAAGTGGTGGGCAAGACCTATGGCGATAAATACTATCCGACCTTTAGCGGTGTGCTCCGATCACTCAACTATTACCCGATAGGCGATGAGACTGCCGAGGAAGGTATTGCTTCCCTCGCCCTTGGGCTCGGTAAATATATTGTTGATGGAGGGCAGACGCTGCGCGTTTCGCCCTATCATCCCAATCAGGTGTTGCAAACCTCAGAGATGGAAACGGCACTCCGTGAGACCCAGACACGCTTCTATGCACTCGATATGAGTAGGGTGGGCGATGATTTCCAAGTGGATGATGGCTTCAATATCAAGAATCTGAGAGTGAAAGAAGCCGATAAGGATGGGGCGCTCACCGGTATTGCTTCCACCTTTGATCCCTACGATCAAGTGATTCGCGACGGTATCTACGAAGGTGGGCGAAAGATTATTTCCTTCTGTGGCGTACTCCAACACGGGGTGTTCCCACTGCCAGAAATATTGCAGATGTCGGAGCGCTTCGGTGCCGACGAAATGCGCCGCCCGGTGGAAATAGAGTTTGCTTGCAATCTGGAGAATGGCGAACAAGGCAAGATGAACGGCAATTTCTATCTGTTGCAGATACGACCTATTGTCGATTCCAAGCAGGTGCTCGATGCCGACCTCGATGTCATCAGCGATGAGAAATGCTTGTTGCGATCTGCCAACTCGTTGGGACACGGTATTTCGGAAGATGTCACCGATGTGGTATATGTCAAGACCAACGATGATTTTACGGCTTCAGAAAATCCGTATATCGCCGACGAGATAGAACAAATCAACAGACGATTCCTCAACGAGGGACGCAACTACGTACTGGTAGGACCGGGACGATGGGGATCAAGCGACTATTGGTTGGGCATTCCCGTCAAGTGGCCACACATCTCTGCAGCACGCGTTATCGTGGAAGAGGGACTCAAAAACTATCATGTCGATCCCTCGCAAGGCACTCACTTCTTTCAGAATCTCACCTCCTTTGGCGTGGGTTACTTCACCATCAATACCTATACGGGTGATGGCCTATTTCAGAAAGAGGTGCTCGACAGTATGCCTGCTGTGGAAGAGACACCACATGTGCGCCATGTGCGCTTCGACAAGCCGTTGAAGATCATGATGGATGGCAAGAAGCAGAAGGGTGTTGTACTTCTGCCCGATGCCGAACAGTAAACGGAAATAGGCTGTGGGAAGGGGTGACCGACTTTACTGTCCGCCCAAACGCGAGAAGTATTCTATCACCTCTTCCCATGTCTTGAAGGTGTCGCTGCCGTATTCCAATAGCGTGGCCATGGTGTCGGGAGTTTTCTCGCGAGCTATCAGATAGTCGCCATAGAGCAGATGGCGCTGGTTGGTAAATACGGTGTGACCCCAGGCAGGAACACCCACATACTGCGTCAGCCAGTCGGTAGTGACGGCATACTCGGCAGCATCGCTACTGGGCGATGGTGCTACGAAATACACCTGATAGTGCTCAATGAGCATGCGGATAGCTTTTGCCATCGAACTCGTTGGCTTGTTGTAACTGTCGGCAAGAGTCTCAGCACCTATATATATAATAGGTCGTTCGCGTTGCTCCTGGCTGTCGTCAATCCAACGGATGACCGGCAGCACGGAGTGCATAAACGATTTGTCGTTCATGCGGTGCTCACCATGGAAATGCAATGCCTGGCGATAGTGATCATGGAAGTCGGCATAACCATCTACGGTTGTGTCTTCATCGCCAAACAGTCCATAGACCAGCGATTGCTCATCGTCGGTCACTCCCTCAAAACAGTGTTCACAGAAGTCTTTATACTCTTTAGCCAATGCCTTGGTCACGATAAACTCCTGCACTCCGTCCTGTCGGGGGTTCTGAAAAGTCTGTGCCCCGATCATGCCATGACTCTTCATCGTGTCGCCCATCTGTAGGGCAGGGTTTACACAGATGCGAGCATAGCCATAGAGGCGCTCGGCATACATGCCACCCATCGATGTGCCGATAATCAGATGAGGCTGTTCCTTCTGGCAGATGTCCTGTAGCAAGGCGATGGCTTCATCGGGATGCAAAGGCAGATCGGGTGCAATCACATGGGCGTTGGGCATCACTTCGCGAAGGCGTGCCACAGTGCCCGACTGTCCGCTTGAAGCAAAGCCATGAACATAGAGTACGGTCTTTCCCGACATCAGTTCGGGATATTGTTGTATGTAAGGATTTTCCATTGAAGTGAAATTTTTTGCAAAGTTACTGATTATTTGCGAAATATTTCGTAACTTTGAACCCAAATATGACTAATAAATCGTAACATGAGAAAAGTATTTCTACTATTGATGACATGGGTGGCTGCTATGACCGTTTCTGCTCAGCCCCTGCGCAACCCTATCATTCCAGGTTATCATCCTGACCCAAGTATCTGTCGTGTCAATAGCGACTTCTATCTCGTCAACTCTTCATTTCAATATTTTCCAGGTGTACCCATCTTCCATTCCACTGATTTGGTCAATTGGAAGCAGATTGGCAATGTGCTCGACCGTTCCTCACAACTGAATCTGAAGGGTGCGTCGTCATGGTTGGGCATCTATGCACCTACCATTCGCTACCATGAAGGTGTGTATTATATGATCACCACCAATGTGGGTAATGGCGGCAACTTCATGGTAACAGCCAAAGATCCAAAGGGGCCATGGAGCGAACCGATATGGCTTGAGCAGCAAGGCATCGATCCATCGCTGTGGTTTGAAGATGGCAAATGCTATATGATGTCTAATCCCGACAATACCATCATGCTCTGTGAGATAGACCCTGCAACAGGCAAACAACTCACCGAGAGCCGTCCACTGTGGCAAGGCACTGGTGGACGCTATCCCGAAGGACCGCACATCTATAAGAAAGATGGCTATTACTACCTGCTCATCTCTGAGGGTGGCACCGAATTGGCACACCGTCTGACCATAGCACGCAGCAAAGATATCTATGGTCCCTACGAGTCGAATCCCGCCAATCCGATTCTCACCAACTGCAACATGAAGGGACAGACGATGCAAATACAAGGCACCGGACATGGCGATTTCGTTCAGGCTGCCGACGGAAGTTGGTGGATTACCTTCTTGGCATACCGCAATTTTGGCGGTTCATACCATCATCTGGGCAGGGAAACCTATCTTGCACCCGTTGAATGGAAGGAGGGTGAATGGCCTGTGGTCAATGGTGGTAACCCTATCGATACACTCATGCAGGTGCCGGCGCTCTTTGGCACACTTGCCGACAGCGTGAAGAGTCAGCATGACATCAATCCCAAAGACCCACAATGGGTGTATATCCAGAATCCCATCGCCGACAACTATCGCTTTGCCAAAGGTGGTGTCACACTGAAAGCGTCAGCCAGTACGCTGACGGAGAACAGTCAGCCGACATTCATCGGACGCCGACAGGAAAGCAACACCATGATTATGGAGACCGAGATTGATGTGGCTTCGCTGGATAAAGGATGTGAGGCTGGCATCACGGTCTATCAGATCCATGACGGACACTTCGACCTTGCACTCGTCAAAGACGACAAGGGTGGGGTGGAAATACAAGCTGCCTATACCATCAAGACATTCCATCAGGCGCAGAAGGCAATGCTGGCAAAAGCCAAGAAGGTGCGTTTGCGTATCAATGCCGTTGCCGACCACTATGTGTTTGAATATGCTGCCGACGGTGCACCGTTCACAACGATGTCCCGTCAGGCCTGTTCGTTGGTCAGCACCGAAGTGGTGGGTGGCTTCACCGGAGTTGTCGTTGGCATGTATGCCCAAGGCAAAGGCGCTGCCCGTTTCAATTATTTCGACTATATAGAAAACTAATCATCAACAAATATATTCACTAAACACGTAACACGATGAAGAAGTACTTAGCAGAAATGGTAGGCACATTCGTGCTGACCTTCTTAGGCTGCGGTGCAGCAGTAAGTTTGAATTGTGGTGTCGATACGGCATCAGTAGTGGGAACGGCTATGGCTTTCGGTATCTCGGTCATTGCCATGGCATATACCATCGGCGGCATTTCCGGTTGCCACATCAATCCTGCTATTACGCTGGGTGTATTCCTCAGTGGACGCATGAATGGCAAGGATGCCGGCATGTATATGGTGTTTCAGACCATTGGAGCCATCATAGCTGCTGCAGTACTATCGCTCCTGGTATGGACCGACCCCAGTTTGGTGGAAGGTACGGCAACTGGCGCAAACGCATGTGCTTCCAATAATGTGTTCAACGGATTGTTGGCAGAGGTGTTGCTCACCTTCCTTTTCGTCCTCGTGGTGTTGGGTGCTACCAGCAAGACCAATGGTGCTACCAACAATTTTGCAGGTCTTGCCATCGGTTTGTCGCTCATCCTCATCCATCTCGTAGGTATTCACTATACCGGAACATCGGTGAATCCCGCTCGTTCCATCGGTCCTGCCCTCTTCCAAGGCGGTCAGGCATTGAGCCAACTCTGGGTTTTCATCGTCGGTCCGTTTGCCGGTGGCGCATTGGCAGCAGGGGTGTGGAAGATGATTGCACCAGATGGAAAATAAGTATATCGGCTCTGTAGCAACAGAAACAGTTTGATGCGGTCGTTCTGACTGTCATCCATCAATATGGCGTGGCTCCTGCAGAGGGAGTCACGCCATTGCTATGTTAAGCAATGTCAATGGCGCACAGTCATCATGGGGTGCTGTGTAAACAGAGTGAAAAGAAGTATAACAATACTTGCAAAACGATGGTGTTGGGCAGAATCTTTGTATTTTTGCCGATGAAATGGAAACACAAACATATCATACAGGCATTGCCCTGACACTGCTCACACTACTGTTGGCAGTGGTGGAAAGTCATGCAGAAGAGGCTGACAGCTGTAGCCATCAGCGCCAACTGGTAGTGGTCGATATGGAAACGGGTGTTCCGCTGCGCAACGTGGAGGTATCTACCGACGACGGACAGCACATGCGCACACCGTGGAATGGTGTGTTCTGTCTGTGCAATGGTTATAAAAGAGTTGATCTGGCTTGCCCCAACTATCAGAGTCGCTATCTATTTCCCGACGAGGTGAAAGGCGACACCATCGGACTGTTGCCCAATCTTAATGCCCTGCGCGAAGTGATAGTCTATGGGCATCGGCGCGACAAAACGGCAGCCATCAATGCCCATCTCAACAAGGTGGATGCTCAGTTGATGCAGAAAATACCTGTCGGTTTCAATCCTTTGGCATTGGTGGGATGGGCCATCGGCAAGATAGTTGGTCCGAAGGGACCTTCCAAAGCTGAGCGCCAACGGCAGAAGCAGCAGGCTCTGCTCGATAATTATTAACCCACCTTCGGGTGTCTAAAGCGTAAAGAGCAGGTGGTGGATGGATATGAAGAATGGCAAAAAATGGAATGTGGATTTTGCAAAATGGCAATTGACCAACTGATATATATTAATAATGTGTAAAGATGAGCTACAAACGGATAACTTTTTGTTACCACATCTGACACTTTCAAATATTTTTTTCTACCTTTGCATCAGAATTTAACTAACATATATAAAAATATAAAAGAATATGGTAAATTACAAAGACCTCGGCCTCGTAAACACTCGTGAGATGTTTAAGCGTGCCGTTGCTGGCGGTTATGCTATCCCAGCATTCAATTTCAACACTATGGAGCAGATGCAGGCTATCGTACAGGCTGCTGTTGAAACAAAGTCTCCAGTTATCATGCAGGTTTCTAAAGGTGCACGTAACTATGCTAACGGAACTATCCTCCGCAACTTGGCTAAGGGTGCTGTAGAGTATGCAAAGGAACTCGGTTGCGAGCATCCTGAGATTGTGCTCCACCTCGACCACGGAGACACTTTCGAGCTCTGCAAGGATTGTATCGACAATGGCTTCTCTTCTGTAATGATCGACGGTTCATCACTGCCTTACGAGGAGAACGTTGCTTTGGCCAAGAAGGTTGTTGAATATGCACATCAGTTTGATGTAACTGTTGAGGCTGAGCTCGGCGTACTTGCTGGTGTTGAGGATGATGTAGTTGCTGCTGAGTCACACTATACCAAACCTGAGGAAGTTATCGACTTCGCTACACGTACTGGTTGCGATTCACTCGCTATCTCTATCGGTACTTCACACGGTGCTCACAAGTTTACTCCAGAGCAGTGCACGCTCGTGAACGGTGTGCTCGTTCCACCGCCACTCGCATTCGACGTACTCGCTGAGATCGAGAAGAAACTCCCCGGATTCCCCATCGTTCTCCACGGTTCTTCATCAGTTCCTATGGAAGAGGTTAACACTATCAATAAGTACGGTGGTCACCTTGAGGCTGCTATCGGTATTCCTGAGGATCAGCTCCGTCAGGCTGCTAAGTCTGCTGTTTGCAAGATCAACATCGACTCAGACTCTCGTCTTGCCATGACTGCTGCTATCCGCAAGCACTTAGCTGAGCATCCTGGAGATTTCGATCCACGTCAGTATCTGAAGCCTGCTCGTGAGAACATGAAGAAGATGTACATCCACAAGATTGTGAATGTGCTCGGTTCTGATGGCAAACTGGCTCAGTGCTAAGTCTATTCATCGCGTAAGCGATAGATAACAATACTATAAATCACTCTGTTGTCCGATGGACGGCAGAGTGATTTTCTTTCTGTCAGGCTAATCAGTGGATGCGGTTTGTCAAAGAGGCAGTTAGCGCTTATCTTTTCTGTTTCTTCACTCTGGCTTTGTAAGATCGCAGCGAGTCTTCTCCTACGCATAGTATTTGTGCTATGTCTTTGTTGGAGTAGCCCATGTGAGAGAGTGTTTCAAAAAACTGAAGTTTGGGTGAAAGGGTGTTGTATTCCTTTTCTTGTTGTTCCACAAAGGTTGGTTCTGTCATGCGGTAATACTCCATAAATGCCATGAAGTCTTGTTTATGCCATAGCGCAGTGTTGCCACCCTGCATGATTTCATCGTAGCGTTGTTTGCCTTTAGCCAACAGTTGCGACTGTTCGGTGCGTAGCATTTCCATTTCCTTATGCAGGTGTTTAAGGTCTTTTGCCGATTGTTCCGATGATTGTTGCAGGCTTCTGAGGATTTCCTGATTCGACAATGCTTCGTTTTTGTGGTGGCTAATCTCTTTTCGATAGTGTCTGCGTCGCACAGTATAAATGGCAATGCCGATACAGATAGTTACTATGAGTCCACAGCAGATGGCAATCAGCATGTGGCGTTCTTCGCGTGCTTCTTGCACCACATACTCCTGCTCCAACATGTTTTGTATCTCTTTGATACTGTCTCGTTGCTCGATTATCGCCATGCTATCCTTCAGTGCAATAATCCGTTTTGCCACTTGGTGGGCTTCGTGCTCTCGGTCATGTTCATTCAGATATTGGTGCTGTTGCTGTAGTATTTCTATTTGGAAACTGATGTCTGGTGAGTTTAGAGATTTATTCCATAGTGTCATCGCTTTATCTACGTCACCTGCTTTGTAATATATATTAGCCATAAACCCATAGATTTTCGGCTCTTCTTCAATGTGCAATGCTTCATTGTAGAACGAAATAGCCTTCTTTGGGTTAATTTTTTCCAGAAATCTTCCCATATTCCCCAAGAAACTAATTCTGATTGATGAGACAAGGTATTTGGTGAGTGGAGTAGCTTGGTTAATATAATAGCAGGCGCTGTCAATGTTGTTTTGATCAAGATGAATGTCTATTAATCCTGTCAAGGCAGCAGATTTCCAAATATTGTTGTTTATCTTATTGGAAATCTCTAACATCTTTTTTAAGTACTTTTCTGCTTCCTTTTTGTTATTGGCTGCAAGATTGAAATAGCTGAGGTTATTATATATTTTCAAGTTCAGTATGTCATGATGCAGAGTCTTAGCAACTAATTCTGCTTTCTTTTCAAGGTATATAGCTTCTTTTTTCTTCCCTTGCAAATATAAGATACCACTCTTGTAGTGGTATGCATTGGCCAACTTTTTAAGGTCTTTGTTTTGCTCATAGTAATTGATGGAAAAGCTGATAATAGAATCATTTTTAATCTTTTCTTCTTTTTGCCACATGATTTCTGTCTTCATCAAATTATAATAGGCAGAGTCTGATGTGGACTTTATGGATGTTGGGTCAATGCTATTAAATATGTTGCTTGCAGAGTCAAGAAGATCTCGGTCGAGAAGTTCCTCTACTAATTGTAGATTATGGCAAGGTTTATTTTGACACCCTGCGTGGCAGCAAATCACAATTATAATGAATATGTATTTGATGGTTTTTTGAATGTTCATAATACTCTTAATGTGCTTCAAAGGTAAAGAATTTTATGGGATAATACAAATAAAACGTAGAATTTTTTATTGTTGGTAGCGTCGCTTTGTTGACTAAAACTCTTGTAATCAGTATGATAAGATATTTTATAAATGTTGCGGTAAAAATGTTAAAACGGTATTACCTTCTTTTGATAGCAAATAATGAAGTAAATTTGCAATGCAAACTTTTATGAAGAATAGATGATATCGTAGTTATAATAACAGCGATATTCTATATGGTTTAATATTAAATATAAAAATGTTTTTTATGAAAAAGATTGGTATTATGATGTTGCTTTGCATGCTGGCGATAGGTGTGCAGGCACAGGAAGAGCGTTGTCCACTGCATTATGAAGGTTCGTTCTCTATGGGAGCATCTTCCAAAGATTTGTCTTTTATGGGTGCAAACATTGATTTGGGCTATTCCCCCGTCAATCGGTTGTCTATCCATGCACTGGCACATTCCGATTTCTTTATCCCCAAACTTGGTGCAACCAAAGACTATAACAATGCCGTTAACTTAGGAGGCGGTATCGGCTATCAGTTGCTCAACAACAAGAATTGGCGTATGGGAACACTCGAACTCCGAGGAACACTGACTACATCGTTGGGAAGTTCTACGTATAAGAATACTTCGTATGGTGTGGGACTGTATTTCTATAAACATTCCAATGCACAGCGCTTCCAACCAGTTATTGGTATAGGCTTTAATGCCAGAAACTTCCATGGTAATGTGCCAAACTTCTATGGCCCTTACGTATCGTTGGGCATTCGCTTCTGATGCTGTGATATTTGCGCTCTGTAATGCGCATTAGACCATGATAGGAGGTGGCTGTCGTCAGACAACGCCTCCTCTTTTATTTCTTATTGTCTTAGGTACTGAGGCTCGGAAAAACTCAAATAGATTTGGTTTTTCACTCACTTAATCGTACCTTTGACGTATTGCATCTTAGGTACTCACGTTCGAGAAAGCAAAAAGAAAACGAGTTTTCTTTTGTTTTCTTCTCACTTAATCGTACCTTTGGTCCTATGGACCTTAGGTACTCACGCTCGGAAATGAAAATAAAAGCGAGCATTTATTTTGCATTTCACTCACTTAATCGTACCTTTGCAAACATGAAATCATTAAGAGAACTATACCGAATAGGTAAGGGTCCATCGAGTAGTCATACGATGGGACCACAGAAGGCTGCGCAAATCTTTGCCAGTCATCATGGCGACGCCTATTCTTTCGAGGTGACACTCTATGGCAGTCTGGCTGCTACGGGACGTGGCCACATGACCGATGTGGCTATCAAAGAAGTGCTTGAACCCATCGCTCCGTTGCAGTTGGAATGGCAACCGCAGGTATTTCTGCCGTTCCATCCTAATGGAATGAAGTTCGTGGCACGCGACGCGAACAATAATATAATAGATGAGTGGATCTGCTATAGCGTGGGAGGCGGTGCTCTTTCAGAAGGCGAACATCCAAGTTGGTTTGCTGATCAAAGTGAAGTGTATGAGCTGAATACCATGGCTGAGATTCAACAATGGTGCGAGAAAAGTGGTCGCAACTATTGGGAATATGTCGGCGAATGTGAGGATGAGGGCATCTGGGACTATCTTGCTGAAGTTTGGAAAGCCATGCAGGAGAGTGTGGAGCGCGGCATCGACCACGAAGGCGTATTGCCCGGTCCGTTGCATCTGCCTCGCAAAGGTCCTACCTACTATGTGAAAGCCAGCGGTTATAAACAGTCGTTGCAAACCCGTGCCTTGGTTTATGCCTATGCACTGTCGGTAAGCGAGGAGAATGCTTCAGGTGGTACCATCGTTACTGCCCCCACTTGCGGATCGTGTGGCGTATTGCCTGCCGTGCTCTATCACTTGTCTCGCGGTCATAAGTTTAGCGATATTCGTATTCTCCACGCTTTGGCTACTGCCGGTATCTTTGGCAATGTGGTGAAACGCAATGCTTCTATCTCTGGTGCCGATGTAGGTTGTCAGGGCGAAGTAGGTGTGGCGTGTGCCATGGCATCTGCCGCTGCTTGTCAATTGTTTGGTGGTAGTCCGTCGCAGGTGGAGTATGCAGCCGAGATGGGATTGGAGCATCACCTTGGAATGACATGCGATCCGGTGTGCGGTCTGGTGCAGATTCCATGTATTGAACGCAATGCTTTCGCAGCTACCCGTGCTCTCGATGCCAACCTTTACGCTGCTTTGTCAGACGGTAGCCACCGTGTTTCGTTCGATCGTGTAGTGAAGGTGATGAAGCAGACCGGTCACGACCTGCCGTCGCTCTATAAGGAGACGAGTGAAGGCGGCCTTGCCCGTGCCTATCAGCAGCATCTCGACAAGAAGAAACAACAGTAATAATACGACAAACAGTCTATCAACAAAAGCGTCCCCGATACCTTGTGAAGTATCGAGGACGCTTTCGCTATTCTCGTGATTTATTTTGTAGGCATGTCGGCATGTATTGTCTCCACAGAACCCGTAACGGGGTTAAGGGTCATGTGGGTGACATAGCGTTTGAAGAGTGAGCCGCTGCGCAGTTCTACAAAACCAAACTGTGCGGCATAGAGGTTGAACGATGCCAACTGATGGTCTTCGCGCAACAGGGTAAACTTGATTCTTCCGGGTACGTTGACAAAGAATCCACCGTCCTTTTTATTCTCAGGAATATCATATTTCTGTAGCGTGGTATGGTGCTCATCTTCAATGTTCATGTAGTAGGGGATGCCCGACAGATCGTCTTTATCTACCAGACCGATCTTCTTGTTGAGGCGGAAAACAACTTCGCGCTTCACTTCTTTCTCCGGACAAATCGTGATAACCTGCTCTACAGTATCGCGTGTAGTGGTGCCAAGAAACATCGACATGAGTGCTTCGCGCTCTTTGTCGAGCTGGTCAATCATCAGTTGCAACTGATCTTTATCGGTCGGCACGTCTTCCGCCTCACCGCTGATGAGCATTTGACGATGGTTTTGTATCTCAAGAATCTGCTGCACGGTCAGTTCAGCCATCTTTGCCACACTACCTGCCGACAATACTTCGGCACTGAGATACTGTTTGGAATCGACAGGCGCCTTGCGTGGCGCAGGTTTGAAAGGCTCTTTCACTTTCACTTTAGCCGGTTCGGCATTGACCGCCTGAAGCACACCGTCGTCGCTCAACTTCACTTCTGCAGTAGCACTCTTGCCTTTCAGCATGACGGTATAACACTTTGATGTGTCGCGAACACCAACAGGTGTGAGTCCGTAACTGACGATGCTGTGGGTCACTTCCTCTTCCTGTGCAATGCCAGAGAGACGTAGAAATTTCTCCGCATATTTACAAAATTCGCCCGGCTTGTAGGTCTTTTTCTCAACCAGCAGATTGAGTTGAAACACCGTTTTGGGTAGGAAATATACCACACCCTCAGGAGTTCTTCCGGGTTTCAAAGGTGTTGATACCGCCTGTGCCATGGTGATGATGCTCACGAAGAGCAAGGGCAGTGTGAGTATGTACTTCTTCATATTAGTCAATAGTTGTTATGTTTTTATTCTTTTAATCTTTTGAATGCTCGAGGCAGATAGTCGATGATATCGCTTGCCGTGAGGCTCTCTTCTCCCAAGTCGCGTGCAGCGAGGTCGCCAGCCAGTCCGTGGAGATACACACCCACAATACAAGCATGTTGAGGCTCATAGCCACGTGCCAATAGTGCGGTAATGATTCCGGTGAGCACATCGCCACTTCCAGCAGTTGCCATCCCCGCATTACCTGTCGAATTGAAACGTATATGTCCGTCGGGCATGCAGATGGCGGTATATCTTCCCTTTACGATGACATAGCCATGCAGTCGTTCTGCCAGTTGGTGAGCTTTGGTTAGTCGTTCAAAGCTATCCATCGATGCACCTTCCAGTCGGTCGAGTTCCTTGGCGTGTGGGGTGAGTATGATGCCTTTGGGCAGCTGTTGCTTCCATGCGCGATGACTTGCCAGGATATTGATGGCATCTGCGTCAGCCACAATGGGGCAGGTGGCGCGTCGCAACTGTGCGATGAATGGTATGGCAGTAGCTTCGTTTTGTCCTATACCAGGTCCAATGCCCAGTGCTTGGAAGTTTTCTGTATCTACCGCTTCAGTGATGATAGTTTCTTCATGGTCGAGCTGCAACACCGCTTCGGGCACTGCCACTTGCATGATCTGACAGTTCTTGCGTGGAGTATGAACCGTCACTTTTCCAGCGCCAGCACGCAGACATGCCTTGGTAGCGAGTATGGCAGCACCTGCCATGCCGTAACTTCCAGCCATAATCAGTGCGTGTCCCATCTGTCCCTTGTGGGCGAAAGGATTGCGATCTTTCAACAATGGCCTGACATCAGACTCTTCGATGACGGTGTAGTTGGCATCTATTTTACTGATACCCTCCTGACTCAGTCGAATGTCGAGTGTTCGCAATCGGCCGATAAACTGTTGGTTTTCAGGGAAGAGAAACGAGAGTTTGGGTTGTTGCAGCGTCAGTGTGACCGATGCCCTGATGATGTTAGAGCTGACATTGTAGGTATTGTCTTCACTCATCAAGCCAGAAGGCATGTCGATAGCCACGACCTCAGCCGGCGAAGCATTGATGTATTTCACCAGTGAGGCAAATCCACCCGCCAGCGGTTTGTTGAGTCCCGACCCGAAAAGTCCGTCGATGACAAGCATTCCCTTCTCCAGTTGTGGCGGGTCAAACTCTTGTGTTACCTCTACAAATTTCTTGATGTGCTTACATTCCTGCCCTCTCCGTTTGTTGATCAGACAGTCGGGCGATAGTCTGCCTCTGATGTTGAAGAGAAAAACAGCCACTTGATACCCTTGCTCGCCGAGGAGTCGTGCCACGGCAAGCGCATCACCGCCGTTGTTGCCAGGGCCGGCAAAAACGACAACTTTCACTGAGCTGTCCCATGTATTGGCAATGGTTCTTGCCAATGTGGAAGCTGCTCTTTCCATCAGATCGATACTCTGAATGGGCTCATGCTCAATGGTATATCGGTCAAGCTCACGAATCTGAGCGCTTGTAAATATCTTCATTTCACTGCAAAATTAGCAAAAATATAGTAATATATAGTCATACTTTGCTGAAAATTTAGTAATTTTGCAAGAAATTTTATATTCCTTATATATGGGAGTCGTAAAGATCAAGGACAAAACATTCGAGACATCGATATCAGAATCGCAAATCAAACAACGCCTCAAGGAGCTCGGCAGCCAGATCAGTGCCGACCTGAAGGATGACAATCCGCTGTTTATGGCGGTGCTCAACGGAGCGTTTATATTTGCCGCTGACCTATTGCGCGAGGTGACGATTCCCTGTGAAGTGACCTTTGTCAAGGTGGCAAGCTATGAAGGTACAGCCTCTACTGGTAAGGTGAAGCAGTTGATCGGTGTGAACCAAGACCTCACCGGACGCACAGTGGTTATTGTGGAAGACATCATCGAGAGCGGTCTGACCATGCGCAGCATCCTCAACGAACTGTACAACCGCCATGCCGAGCGTGTGTTGATATGTACGCTGACGATGAAACCCGACCGCTTGCAGGAGCAGCTCGATATTAACTATGTGGCATTCACCATCCCCAACGACTTCATTGTGGGCTATGGTTTGGATTATGACCAGCAAGGTCGTCAGTTGAAGGAAATTTACAAAGTAAAGACAGATAACGAGTAAGGATAAACTTTTTAATTTTATTTGGAAAAGAAATGAAGAATATTGTAATCTTCGGAGCTCCTGGCTCCGGTAAAGGAACACAGAGCGATTTGCTCATCGAGAAGTATGGCTTGGGTCATATCTCTACTGGCGATGTGCTTCGCAACGAGATTAAAAACGGAACAGAGTTGGGCAAGACCGCTCAAAGCTATATTGAAAAGGGTGCGTTGATTCCCGACGATCTGATGATTAGCATCCTTGCCAATGTGTATGACTCATTTGGCAAAGATCACGCCGGAGTAATCTTCGACGGTTTCCCCCGCACCATTCCACAAGCTGAAGCACTGAAGAAAATGCTTGATGAGCGTGGCCACAAGGTAGCTGCCATGATTGAACTCGACGTGCCCGAAGAGGAGTTGATGACTCGACTCATCAAGCGCGGAAAGGAAAGTGGTCGTGCCGACGACAACGAGGAGACTATCAAGAAGCGCCTCGTAGTATATCATTCACAGACCATGCCCCTCGTAGAGTGGTATAAGAAGGAAGGCCTTCACCACCACATCGACGGACTTGGCACTCTGGATCGCATCTTCGGCGACATCCAGAAAGTAATCGATAATCTTTAATACGACTGATATGCCGGAAAGCAATTTCGTTGACTATGTGAAAATCTGTTGCCGTTCGGGTAAAGGCGGACGTGGGTCTATGCACCTGCGCCATGTGAAATACAACCCTAACGGCGGCCCCGACGGGGGCGACGGAGGCAAGGGCGGAAGCATCATTCTGCGTGGCAACCACAACTATTGGACGTTGTTACACCTGAGATACGAGCGCCATATCTTCGCCGAACACGGCGGTAATGGCGGTCGCGACAAGTGTCACGGCACCGACGGCAAGGATATCTACATCGACGTGCCCTGTGGCACGGTGGTCTATAATGCTGAAACCGGCAAATATGTCTGCGATGTAACCTACGACGGACAAGAGGTGATGCTCCTTAAAGGCGGTCGCGGCGGATTGGGTAACTATCAGTTCCGATCAGCCACCAACCAGGCTCCGCGCTATGCGCAGCCCGGTGAACCGATGCAGGAAATGACTGTGATCCTCGAACTGAAATTGTTGGCAGATGTCGGCCTTGTCGGTTTTCCCAATGCCGGAAAATCCACACTGGTCTCAGCCTTGTCGAATGCCCGTCCGAAGATAGCCAATTATCCCTTCACCACGATGGAGCCCAGCCTCGGTATCGTGGGCTATCGCGACCACAAATCGTTTGTGATGGCAGATATTCCCGGTATCATTGAGGGAGCCAGCGAAGGCAAAGGACTCGGTTTGCGATTCCTCCGCCACATTGAGCGCAACTCACTATTGCTCTTTATGGTGCCTGGCGATACCGACGATATCAAGCGCGAATACGAGATACTGCTCAATGAATTGCGGCAGTTTAATCCCGATTTGATCGATAAGCACCGTGTGCTGGCGGTCACCAAGTGTGATTTGCTCGACGAGGAACTGATCGACATGTTGCGTGAGACTCTGCCCGACGATCTCCCCGTGGTATTCATATCGGCTGTTGCCAACCAAGGTCTTGACGAGCTCAAAGATGTGCTTTGGGCAGAACTCAACGACGAAAGCAATAAGTTGGCTACTGCCATCGGTGAAGAGAATATCGTACACCGCGACAAGGATATGTCGATGTTTGCACAGGAAATGGCGGATGAGGGCGAAGATGAAGATATCATCTACCTCGACGACGACGACCTTGAGAATGTTGACGACCTTGAAGATTTTGAATACGAAGATGAAGAATAATCTGCCCCAGTGGCACGATTACGATATGGGAAACGGCGTGATTGCCTTCAGTACCACCAGAAAAGGTGGATGCAGCGAGGGCAATTACGCTGCTTTTAATATCAATAGATATTGTGGCGACGACCCTGCCCACATCGAAGCCAACCGCACAGCGCTCTGCCAACGCCTTGGCATCGGTATGGCGCAACTCGTAGTGCCCCACCAGGTGCATGCTGCCGAGGTCAAACAGATAGGCCGCGACTTTACCGAACAGCCTGCTGTGGTGCGTGACGAACTGACAGACGGTTTCGATGCGGTGATGACCGATGTGCCGGGCATCTGTGTTGGCGTGTCAACAGCCGATTGCATTCCCGTGTTGATCTATGATGCGGCACACCATGCCGTATGTGCTGTCCATGCCGGATGGCGTGGCACCGTACAGCGTATTGTGGTCAAAGCCATTGAACGCATGCGTGCTGCTTACGGTACACAACCTTCAGAGCTTACCGCAGCAATAGGTCCTGGTATCAGTATCGACCATTTTGAAGTGGGCGATGAGGTCTATCAGCAGTTTGTTGATGCTGGCTTTGAGATGGAACCAATCAGCCGGCGATACCAGAAATGGCATATTGATCTGCCCGAATGTAATCGTCGCCAGTTGATTCAACTTGGTGTTGACCCTCAGCGCATCATCTCTTCAGGCATTTGCACTTATGCGCAGTCGGATATGTATTTCTCTGCGCGCCACCTTGGAATAGACAGTGGTAGGATATACAACGGCATCATGCTGACTCCCCATCGCGATTGACGGTGATGGGAGCATGCTGTTGCGATTGATATAGTCGGTTTCTGCGTGTGTTTTTGAGTATCATTGAAACCGCAAAGTATCAATCAATTACACCATTTGAAACGGTCTGTTTGCTTGCAAATTCAATGAATTTGCTGAGTAAAATCAATGAATTTGGTCTGCAATTTCAATGAATTTGCTGAGGAAAGTAAATTGATTTGCTGAGGAAAACAAATTGATTTGCTGAGGAAAGTAAATTGATTTGCTGAGGAAAACAAATTGATTTGCTGAGGAAAACAAATTGATTTGCAATGCCAGGTGATAATTGCAAGGGAGGAATGTGGTATCGGTTGGTGGTCAAATGGTGGTCAGAGAACGTCGTGTGTAACGTATCAGTCCGATGTTTCCATGCAGATCTATCCATGCATCACTATGTGGGAAATCGGTTTCGGATAGTGCTTTCATCTGGTGTGCCACCAAGAAACGCTTACCATCTTGCTTGCGCGGACCTGTGCCGTAGCTTTGTATGAACGAATAGATGCGACCTTTTTGAAATCTGCCCTTGTGGTCGATTGTCACCGTCACTATAGGTGCGTAGCCAGAAACACCTTGCAGACTGATGCCGAAGGGTGTGCAGAAATTGCCCAGACTGTAGGCAATGAACCGTCCTTTATAGACTTCAATGCCCCTAACCACATGCGGACCGTGACCATAAACCACGTCGGCACCGTGGTCAATGCAGTAGTGTGCCAGTTGGCGCAATGCTCCACGACGCTCGCCCAGAAAGCCCTCCATACCGTTGGGTACATGACTCTGTGCCGTCCCCTCGGCTCCACCGTGGAACGAAACGATGATGATGTCGCACTGTTGGCGCAGCTGTTTCAACAGTTTACCCACTTTCTTCAGGTCGAGATGACTGACTGTATAGCTGTTGTGGCCTAAGGCGCAGAGACCGATGCGCACACCTTGGCGCATGACAACGGCTGTTTCCGATCGTCCGGCAATGCCTGCAAAGGCGATGCCCTGCTGTCGCAAAGCGTGCTCGGTGGATATGACTCCCTCTATGCCGAAGTCGAAACTATGGTTGTTTGCCATGCTCACAAAGTCGTAGCCGGCATCCTTCAGCCACCAGGCGTAGCTTGTTGGTGTGCGAAAAGCATAGTTGTTGGCTTTGCCCTCCTTGCGTGTTTCACCCTTGTCGCATAGCGTTCCTTCAAGATTGCCCACTGCCAAGTCGGCTTGCCTGAGGATGTCGCGTGTGTCGCGAAACAGGTATTTGCCATCCCCTCGCGGTAGTCGTGGTGTGGGATAGGTGGTGCCCATCATGATATCTCCCGTAAGAGCGATGGTCAGTGAAGCAGAAAGGCAGGTCAAAGAATGACCTGCCCATATAGTAAGAGTGAGTAATAATCGGAACATGAAGATGCTGTTACTTCGCCACGCGGCGTGCGCCTACATAGCGGCGATTATAGTAGCCTTCGGTAGAACTGCTGATTTTCACACCTTCGTTGGTGCTGGCGTGGATAAAGGTGAAGGTGTTGTTGATGGGATCATAGTCCATCACAATACCTACGTGACCTACACCGCGTCCGGAGCGAGGACTGGTGAAGAACACCAAGTCGCCACGTTGCATCTCCCAGCGCTTGATGGGGATGTTGCGTGCATACTGGTCGCGCGACGAACTGCCGATGTTGATATCGTGTTGTCCAAACACATAGCTGGTGAAACCAGAGCAGTCGAAGGCGTAAGGGCCTTTGCTTCCGCTGCGATAGCGTGTGCCGATGAGAGCTGTGGCCTGATCCATGATGCTGTTTGAAGTGGCAAATGTTGCCGTACCGTCATAATCATCGGTATATAAGAAGTCGAAATTCTCTATCTCTTCATAGACAGTTTCGGTGCGTTGGGTCTTTCTTGTCTTCTTTCTCTTGCCTTTTGCCCATGTCATATCCACAGAGGACAGCAACACAAGCATGATGCATAGTAGAATTTTCTGTTTCATTTTCTTTAGTTTAGGTTATTTGGTTGGTTTAGTTATATTTCAGGATTTGACCTGGTCTGAGTCTGGTGCTCTTGCTGATGTGATTCAGTTTGCAGATGGCATCAACAGACGTACCGCGCTTGCGAGCGATAGAATAGAGCGATTCACCCTTTGATACTTTGTGGAAACGAGCTGCTGCAGAGCGGCTGCTTGTGCCCTTCTGGCGTGCAGCAGGAGTGCTGTTGTCAGCAAAATCGAGGTCGTCGCCAAATGACCTGCCGCCGGCTACACCACGCAGACGGGTAGCTTCTGCCGACTCGCGATTGTAGGTAGATTTGCGGAATACATAGTAGTCGTCAACCACGTCTTGGTTTCTGAAGTCGAACATCAGGGCAGGGTTGAGTGCTATGCCACACAGACGCGTCTCGAAGTGGAGGTGTGAACCAGTGCTGCGTCCGGTGTTTCCGCCCAGTCCGATGGGATCTCCGGCACGCACCTCTTGGTTTTCAGCCACCAATTGTGCAGACATGTGACCGTAGATGGTTTCCAGTCCGTTGTTGTGTCTGATGACTACGTATTTTCCGTAGCCACGTCCTTCGTAGCGCACGATGCGCACCTTGCCACTGAAGGCAGCGCGGATGGTATCGCCGATATATACTTTGATGTCCAGTCCCTTATGTTGGCGTCCCCAACGCGAACCGAAGTTGCTGGTGATAACGCGGTTGGTGGTGGGCATGCAGAAGTTGCGCAGGTTGATGCGGAAAGTGTCGGGGAGGTTGGTTGCTTTATGGGCATATCTGTTATCCCAGTCGTTATAGAGGTCTGCTGCTGGTGATTCATAGCTCTCTGCCTGAATGAGGCGACGGAGAGCCATGCTATCTACTGCTTTCATCTTTCTGTCTATAGGGGCCTGACGTGCCAACAGATCCTGTCCCATCGTCGGGAGAGTACATACGGTTGCAACGGTTAGGAATGCTATTTTCTTTAGATTTTTAAAAAACATAATTATTCTTTTCGGTTCGTATTCTCGTTCGGTTTCAATAAAAACAGAACGATGCAAAGTTACGAAATTATTTCTAAAATCGGTAAAGTGTTAACACTATTTGTGTGTAATTTAACACTTTACGTAGCGGATTTTGCCTTTTTTTTGATTTGTCGCAGGTTGTCTTTTGCCTGTTTTTGCCCTCGTTTTTATGGGACGATCGTGCATTTTCTATGGGAAAAATAGATTTTCCCAGTTCGTTTTCCCCACTTTTTACGAGATGGCAGACCAGTTGATATTGGTCTTGCGAAGTTGGCGCAGACGGTCCCAAAGCATGTGGTAGCGCTCCGACTGACAGGTGGGGTCTGCGTCGATGATGCGTTGTGCCTCGTCGCGTGCCATCTGTACAATCTGTCCGTCGCGTGCGATATCGGCAATTTTGAGGTCGAAAGCCATGCCGCTCTGCTGTGTTCCCTCCAGATCGCCCGGTCCACGCAGTTTCAAGTCGGCTTCGGCAATGCGGAAACCATCGTTGGTCTCACACATGATGTCTATGCGCTTGCGCGTCTCTTCAGCCAGTTTGGGTGAGGTCACAAGGATGCAGTAGCTCTGTTCGGCACCTCTGCCCACACGTCCGCGCAGTTGGTGGAGCTGGCTGAGTCCGAAGCGTTGCGCCTCCATGATGACCATCACCGAGGCATTGGGCACGTTGACTCCCACCTCAATCACGGTCGTTGCCACGAGCATCTGTGTCTCACCGCGTGCAAAGCGCTGCATCTCTTCGTCTTTCTCCTTGGCTTTCATCTTGCCGTGTACCTTGCTCAGTCGGTATTCCGGAAACACCTGACACAGCGTGGCATAGCCATCTTCCAGGCTTTTCAAGTCGATGCGCTCGCTCTCTTCGATAAGCGGAAAGACCACATAGACCTGTCGTCCCTGTTGCATCTGCTTGCGCAGTCCATCGTAGAGCGATGGTATTCGGCTGTCGAAGGCATGGGTGGTGACCACGGGCTTGCGTCCTGGCGGCAGTTCATCGATGATGCTGACATCGAGATCGCCGTAGAGTGTCATAGCCAGGGTGCGGGGAATGGGTGTGGCTGTCATTACGAGGATATGTGGCGGATTGTCGCTTTTGCTCCATAGTTTGGCGCGTTGTGCCACACCGAAACGGTGTTGTTCATCGACCACCACCATGCCCAGTCGTGCAAACTGTACTGTGTCTTCTATCACGGCATGGGTGCCCACGAGAATCTGCAACGTCCCGTCAGCCAGATCGTTGAGCACTTGTTCTCGCCGTTTGCCTTTCACCATACCCGTCAGCAGTCCGACGCTGATGTCCATGCCCTCAAGAAAGCTGCTGATGGTGCGTAGGTGTTGTTCGGCAAGAATCTCGGTTGGCGCCATGATACAGGCTTGATAGCCATTGTCGAGTGCCATCAGCATGGTCATGAGTGCCACCAGTGTCTTGCCCGAACCCACGTCGCCTTGTAGCAACCGATTCATCTGTCTGCCCGAAGCAGTGTCTTTGCGTATCTCACGGAGCACTCGTTTCTGTGCTTCGGTCAGTTGGAAGGGCAGGTGGTTATGGTAGAAACCGTTGAAGCACTCGCCGATATGCGAGAAAACATAGCCGCGGTATTTGCGCCGATGATCGCTCGCGTACCTTAATATATTAAGCTGAACGTAGAAAAGTTCTTCAAATTTGAGTCGCAGCCGTGCGCGTTCCAGTTCTTTGGCATTGTGCGGATAGTGAATCTGTCGCAACGCCTCGTCTCGGCTGATGAGGTGGTTGGGGCGCGTGATGAAGTCGGGTAGTGTCTCGGCAATAGGCTGCTTGAGCAAATCGAGTAGTGTTTTGGTCATCTTGTCGAGCGCCCGTGAGTTCAACCCACGTTTCTTCATCTTCTCTGTCGTATTGTAGTAGGGTTGCATCCCCATATCCGAGAGTTGGATGTTTTCGGCAGGTTCAAGGTCAGGATGCACCACCTGTACCCTGCCGTTATATATGGTGGGTCGCCCGAAAACGATGTATGGAATGCCCGTTTTGTAGCGTTTGGGCACATCCTTGGCATAGTTGAACCAGGTAAGGTCTATCACGCCCGTGCCATCGGAAAGGTGAGCCACTACGCGCGTCTTGCGGTGTCCCATGTCAAACGACTCGAAACTGAGTATTCTGCCGCATACTTGGACAAACGGCATGTCGCCCGTCAGTTCGTGGATGGTATAAATTCTACTTCTGTCGATATGTTTGTAGGGGTAATATTGCAACAGGTCGCCAAGGGTATTGATGCCCAGTTCTTCGCTAAGCACCTTTTTGCGGTTGGGTCCGACCCCCGCCATATACTGGATATCCTGTTGCAGTATGTCGGTCATCGGCAGAGTGTTTCGGCAATAGCCAAGTCAAAGGGAGTGGTAATCTTGATATTTTCTCGGTTGCCCTCTACCATTGTGATGGCATGTCCATAGGACTCTACCACCGACGCATCGTCGGTAAACGCCTCGGAGAAAGGTTGGCGGTTGGCAGCCTTCAGTAGTTGGATGTCGAAAGTTTGTGGAGTTTGCACCAAACGGTAGTCGCCTCTGGGCTTTGTGCCCTCGGTGATGTGGCGTAAAGTCTCAACCACCGGAGTCACCGGAATCACCGCTTTTGCCGTGCGTGCCGTGTCGTAGCAGCGGCGAATGACGTCGATAGCAGGGAATGGGCGCACACCGTCGTGCACACCGACCACACCCTGTGCATCATCGGGGATGAGTGCCAGTCCGTGTTGCACACTATGGAAGCGAGTCTCGCCGCCGTCAGCCAACATGTAGGGCACGTCAAACTGATACTGCCCACACAGCTCATGCCAGTAGGCCTGTTGGGCTTTAGGCAACACAAGGATAATCCGGAGCGCTTCCGAAAAATGGTGGAAGCGTTCGATAGTGCGCATCAGCACGGGTTTTCCGCCGATGGGGAGAAACTGTTTGGGAATGTCGCTGCCCATGCGCAGTCCTTTGCCACCGGCTACGATGATGATATAGTCGGTCATCCCATGAGGTGTTTATAGCGCATACCTTCTGCAATGGCATCTGCCACATCCACACCTTTGAGCTGTGCCAGCAGTTCGTAGGCAAATGGGAATGCTGCCGCAGGCCCTTCACCGGTGGTGATATTGCCGTCGATGGTCACCAGGTCAGCCGTGTAATGCGTGTTGGTCATATTGCCTTCAAATCCCGGATAGCATGTGGCTTTCTTACCGTCGAGCAGTCCGATAGCTGCCAATACTACTGCAGGCGATGCGCAGATGGCTGCCACGAGTCGTCCCTCTTCCGCCTGCTTGCACAGTGCTTCGCAGAGCGGCTTGCATTGATAGAGGTTGGTAGCACCAGGCATACCACCCGGCAGAAACAGCAGGTCGGCATCAGTCAAGTCGCACTGTTCGAAACAAGTATCAGCCTCGATGTTCACACCGTGTGCTGATGTCACAACGTTCTGACCGGTAACGCTGACGGTAGTGACTTCGATACCGCCACGACGCCAGATGTCAACAGGGATAAGCGCTTCGATGTCTTCAAATCCCGTAGCAAGGAATACGTATGCTTTTGCCATAGTTATATCATGTGTTGGTTAGTTTTCTGAATATGATGCCCATAGTGGCTGTATGCTTATTTCAGTGCGATGAGATATTTCTCGACGGTAGGTTTCAGTCCCATGTAGAGTGCATCGCAGATGAGTGCATGTCCGATGCTCACCTCGTCGGTCCAAGGAATGCGAGAATGGAAATAGTGGAGGTTTTCGAGCGAAAGGTCATGGCCGGCGTTGAGGCCTAAGCCTATGCGTCGTGCCTCCTCTGCAGCAGCCACAAAAGGAGCAATGGCAGCCTCTCTGTTGCTGTTGTATCCTGAAGCGTAAGGCTCGGTGTAGAGTTCTACGCGGTCTGCTCCGCATGCCTTTGCCCCTTCCACCATCTTCGGATCAGCATCCACAAAGATGCTGGTGCGTATGCCAGCCTGTGAGAAGGTGTGGCAGATGTCGGTCAGGAAATTGCGGTTTTCCAGTGTATCCCAACCGTGGTTGGAGGTGATTTGGTCGTGACCGTCGGGCACAAGTGTCACCTGTGTGGGTACAACTTCCAGAACCAATTTGACAAACGAGTCGATGGGATTTCCCTCGATGTTAAACTCTGTGGTGATGATGGGGCGCAGGTCGCGCACGTCCTGATAGCGTATGTGACGCTCGTCGGGGCGTGGGTGTACGGTAATGCCTTGTCCACCAAACGATTCGATGTTGCGTGCAGCCTCGATGACATCAGGGTTGTTGCCTCCTCGTGCATTGCGCAGAGTAGCCACTTTATTGATGTTTACGCTTAGTTTTGTCATCTTCTTCAAAAATTTGTCTTAACAGATAGTGATGTTTCGCCAAAAAATACTAATTTTGTGGCGTATATTCAGCGCAAAGGTACTAAAACTTTGTGAATTAACGCCTAATAAATTAGATTTTTTATATGACTTCAAGAAAACTGCGATTTGCCATTGTCGGCAACACCTACCAAGCTAAAAAGTCAGCATCTGTACAAAAGATACTGAATTGTTTAGCTATGCATGAGGCTGAAGTATGTATGGAGCGCGAGTTCCATCGATTCCTCGTTCATGGTCAGCACCTGTCACTTGATGGGGTAGAGGTGTTTGACGGCAATGATTTTGAAGCAGACTTTACGGTGTCGATGGGTGGTGATGGCACTTTTCTGAAAACCGCTTCTATGGTGGGAGAAAAGCAAATTCCCATCATCGGTGTCAACACTGGAAGACTTGGATTCCTTGCAGATATCAATCCACCGGAGATAGATCCCATGGTGCAAGCCATCTATGAGGGCGACTATGCTATCGATACCCGCACGGTGCTACAGGTAGAGACCGACGGACAGCCGTTGGCAGGATGTCCTTTTGCGCTGAATGATGTGGCTATCCTCAAGCGTGATGTGGCAGCGATGATTACTGTGCGCACCACGATCAATGGCGACTACGTGACAACCTATCAGGCTGACGGACTGGTCATCAGTACGCCAACCGGCAGTACGGCGTATTCCCTTTCAGTGGGCGGTCCGATCATCGTGCCCGGCACCCATGTGTTTTCCATCACGGCGGTAGCTCCCCATTCGCTCAATGTGCGTCCTTTGGTACTTTCCGAAGATTCAGAAATCACCCTCACCGTAGAGAGCCGTTCCCACAATTTCCTGGTGGCACTCGACGGTCGTTCGGAGAAATTGCCCGATTCCACCCGACTGACGCTTCGCAAAGCCCCATACCGGGTGAAGGTAGTGAAGCGCGCAGGTCAGAAATACTTCCATACCCTGCGCGACAAAATGATGTGGGGAGCCGATCAACGCGGATGATGCATGGATGGCGGGAATGATTTGTCAGCCTCTCCAGAGTCCGTGGAGGTTGCAGTATTCACGTGCCGTAACCATTTTCGCATCGGTTATGAATTCAGCCACAGGAGCCTCTCCGGGCTTCAACTCATGGCGCATCACGTCACGGTCGGTCAGCAGTTCAATCCATTCGATGTGGTGTTCAGGTGTCATGGGGTGTTCCACACTCCCCACGCTGACGCGGTAGCCGCCTTCAATGCGCTCTACTATGGGCACATGTTTCTCTACAGCACCATCGATACCTTTCTCGTTCATACGCTGCATGATTTTTCCGCAGCATGACATTTCTGCACCTTCGTGCAACACCTCTACGATATTTCCGCAGATGGTGCATCGGTAAATTTCTCTTTTCTTTGTTGCCATAGCTCTGAATAATTTAGTTTATAATATGGTTATCACCACAAAGTTACGGATTAATCCGTTACCTTGTGTCGTTTGATAGGTTTTCTTGTGTTTTTTTAACCATCATCCCACCATTCCAATCCATAGATTGAAAAGGTGGGACGATGTGATGTAGGTATGATAGGCTATGTGTTACTGCTTCAGTTGGTTTGCTCCTTGCGCTTGTCATACTTCAGGTAAAGCCCGGCAAGGATGGTTCCTGAAATGCTGTGCCACGCACAACTGATGGCGCATGGCAATACGGCGAGCGGTTGTGCAGCAAAGAAATTGCTTGCCAATACCGTGGCAAGACCGGCATTCTGCATACCCACCTCGATACTGATGGTGCGCTTCTTGGCAGTATTGAAACCGGCTGCGCGTCCGGCAAACCATCCTAACAGATAGCCCAATGAATTGTGGCAGAACACCACGGCAAAGGTCCAGAAGAAGAGCATCACGCCGCCTTCCAACAGATCGTCATGGACTGTAGAGATGACACCGCCCACGATGATGGCGAGACAAGTGACGCTAATGCCCGGCATGAGACTCTGTATGGTGGGAAAACATGCCTTTCGGCTGTAGATCTTGTTGAGTGCACAACCTATTGTCACAGGTATGATGGTCACAATCAGAATATTGATGAACATGCCGACGGCATCGATGTGGATGATTTCGCCTGCTGTAATCTGCATCAGCAGTGGTGTCATTACCGGTGCAAGGAGTGTTGAGGCACATGTCATGCCTACCGAGAAAGCCACATCGCCATGGCAGAGATAACTCATGATGTTGCTTGACACACCACCCGGACAGCATCCTACCAAGAGAATGCCCAAGGCTAACGGGGCATCGAGGTGCCATACATGTACCAGCAGCCATGCTACGGCAGGCATGATGAAAAATTGCGCACAGGTACCAATCAATACGTCAAACGGCCGTTGTGCCAGGATGCGGAAATCATCGGTGGTGAGCGTCAGACCCATGGTGAGCATGATGATGCCGAGAATGACGGTTTGGGTTGTGCCACGCACCCAGTCGAAGAGATGCGGGAAAAAGAAGGTGACGAGTGCCACGCCTATGACAAATACTGAAGCGTGGGCAGCCAACAGGCGGCTGACAGCCTGCATGTGTTTTATTGTGTTCATGTCTTTCTTTGTTGTTGAAACGGTTTGCAAAAGTACTCCATTTCTTGCAAACAAGCAAACAAAAAGCAGTTTTCTTGTCCAACAAGCGTTTCTCGAAGATCGTAAGTCCATGGATTGCGGTACGCATCGACAGCTGTGTACGACGTGTCGCACGGGCTGTTCGTGGAAACAGTCCTTGCGTAATACTGAAATGAATAAATCCCACCACAGCGGCACATCTTTTCCACCTCATCGCCCGATGCTCCTTATATATATTAAGGTGTAAATGTTAAATGTTGTGTGCAGTGCAAAAAAAATGGCTGAAAATGTTGGATGGTATTCGAATAATACATACCTTTGCGGTGTACTATTACAGTAATACACCAAACACGCAAGTATATGATACAAGTAGAAAACTTAAGTTTCAATTATGTTGGAACGAAACGTGAGGTCTTTTCCGACTTCAGTCTGCAACTGACAGACAACAAAATCTATGGGCTTCTTGGCAAGAACGGCACAGGCAAGAGTACGTTGCTCTATCTGCTTTGTGGCTTGTTGCGCCCCAAGAAGGGTGGTGTGTTCATTGACGGAGTATTAGCCAGCGACCGCCGGTCCGCTATGTTGGGAGATATTTTCATGGTACCCGAAGAGTTTACGCTACCTCCAGTGACCCTCGACACCTACGTGAAGATGAACAAGGGATTCTATCCGCATTTCAGCGAAGAGGTACTTGAACGCTGTCTGGCAGACTTTGAATTGTCTCGCCAAACCAAGCTCCACCAACTCTCGATGGGTCAGAAGAAGAAAGCCTTCATGAGTTTTGCACTTGCCACAGGCACTCGCTTGCTCCTGATGGACGAGCCTACCAACGGTCTCGACATCCCCTCGAAGAGTCAGTTTCGCAAGGTCATAGCTAACAATATGACCGACGACCGCATCCTGATTATCTCCACCCATCAGGTGCACGACATAGAGTCGTTGCTCGACCACGTGCTGATCCTCAGTCAGAGCAATCTCTTGCTCAATGCTTCGGTAAGCGATATCAGCGATGACTACAAGTTTGAATACCGCACACCGGCAGAGATGGACGATAGCGTGCTCTATGCAGAACCCAGTTTGCAGGGTAATGCCGTGATAGTCCGCCGACAGCCCTCCGACCATGAAACACCGATGAATCTCGAATTGCTGTTTAATGCAGTAATTAATGGAAAACTGAGATAAACAAACCAAATTAACAATGAATACAAAGAACAATAATTTTCAATTCAGCCGATTGCTGATGGTGATGCGTTGGGATATGTTTACCAACTTGAAGAGCTATCTGAACATGATGCTTGGCATGACCTTCGCCCTGTTGCCCTTCTTTATCATGCAGCTGTATCAGTTGAGCAAGCAGTATCAGCTTTTTCCCGATACCATCGACCTTAGCTATTGGGGGATGTCACAATATGTTTTAATGATTTTCAGCATAGCCATGTATATGATGGCCACACAGATATTCATGGTGATGAAGACCACTGGACAGCGCGAACAGTTTCTGATGCTGCCAGCCAGCAATCTTGAAAAGTATATCAGCAGATTCCTTTTCTCTACGCTTGGTGCTGCCGTCGCAATGATCACCGCCATCGTAGTATCTGACCTGGTGCAACTGATATTCAGTTTCGTACTCCTGCCCGGTCACCATCAGAGCGTATGCCTCTCTATCATGGCATTGCTATGGAAAATATGGACTACTTTTATAGAAAGCATCGATTCCGCCGGTGCCCTAATGCTGTCTCTGCTGATCATGACCTGTGGAGTGCTCGTCCATAGTTTCTTTATCCTTTGTGGAACCCTCTTCCGCAAGCACACCATTGTGGTGTCAGGCATCCTCTTCATCGTGATGATCTATCTGGTGATCTATGTGATTGAGAGTGTACCAGGCACTATAACGACCTGCCTGATGCATGGTGACAACAGCTGGATCTTTTGTCTCCTCATAGCCGAACTGCTGCTCGCAGGTTTTCAGTATTGGCTATCCTATAAGGTGTTCACCCGTATGCAGGTCATCTGCAACAGATGGATCAATTTATAAACAAAAAGAAAACTGCTATGAATTTCAGTAATGATAAAGCCATCTATGTACAGATAGCCGACCGCCTCTGTGATGAGATTCTGGCACAAATGTATGAGGAAGACGGACGCATTCCCAGTGTCAGAGAATATGCTGTGCTATTGGAGGTCAATGCCAATACCACGGTGAAGGCCTACGACCTGTTGGCTGCCGAGGGTGTCATCTATAACAAGCGCGGACTGGGCTATTTTGTGGCAAAAGGTGCAAGAGACCAGATACAAACGGTGAGAAAGACCGAGTTTATGAAGCAGCACCTCCCCGAATTGGCACGACAGATGAAGTTGCTCGGCATCACTATCAATGAAGTGGATGAGGCATTGCGCCAAGCACTCGACGCACAGCCTTGATGTAGCACAGAAACGGCTGTCATAGAAAAAATATCAGCCATGGTGCAACTTTTTTGCGCTATGATGCGTCAAACAGACATTAAAAACTCAAACCACACAATCGGTTTGAAACAATGAAACATAAAAACCAACAAGATGATTCACCTCAGTGACCTCAACAAGACCTATCAGGGCGTACAACCGCTCCACGTGCTCAAGGGCATCAACCTCGACATAGCCCGTGGCGAGTTTGTGTCCATCATGGGTGCATCAGGATCAGGCAAATCGACTCTGCTCAATATCCTCGGCATCCTCGACAACTATGATTCGGGCGAATATCTGCTCAACAACGTATTGATACGCGACCTCAGCGAGACCCGTGCCGCAGAATACCGCAACAAGATGATAGGCTTCATCTTCCAGTCGTTCAACCTCATCTCGTTCAAGACTGCCGTGGAGAATGTCGAACTGCCACTCTTCTATCAGGGCGTGGGCAGACGCAAACGCCACCAGATGGCGATGGAATATCTCGACCGCCTCGGTTTGGCACCCTGGGCAGACCATTATCCCAACGAGATGTCGGGCGGACAGAAGCAACGTGTGGCTATTGCCCGTGCCCTCATTACCAAACCGCAGATCATCCTTGCCGACGAACCGACGGGTGCGCTCGACTCTAAAACGAGTGTCGAGGTGATGGATCTGCTCAAGGAGCTCCATCAGAAGGATGGCATGACCATCGTCGTGGTGACCCATGAGAGTGGTGTTGCCAACGAGACCGATAAGGTCATCCATATCAAAGACGGACTGATAGGAAGTATAGAAAACAATTTCGACCACCACCTCGTGTCGAAAGACTATGTGAAATAATACATTATGCGAGAACTCATCAAAGAAATATGGAGCACGTCGAAGCGCAACAAACTGCGCACCTCGCTCACCGGTTTTGCCGTGGCATGGGGCATCTTCATGCTCATCTTCCTGTTGGGCGCAGGCAACGGACTCATCAATGCACAGTTGCAACAGTCTGACAGACGACTCTCCACCTCGATGCAGGTGTATGGAGGCTATACCTCTAAAGCCTATCGCGGACTGAAAGAAGGTCGTAACATACAGTTGCGCACCCAAGACCTCGACATTACCAATCGTGCTTTCTCCGACAATACCCAGGAGGTGGGTGCCCTGTTGTCGAAGTATGGGGTCAATATCACCTATGGCGACAACTACCTCTCTGCCCAAGACCTGTCGGGTGTGTATCCCAGCGACCAACGTATCAATAAGGTGGAACTGCTGGCAGGCCGCTTCATCAACGATATTGATATGAAGGAGCGCCGCAAGGTCATCGTGCTCTGCGAAGCACAAGCCAAAGAGTTGACCAAAGACCCTCGTGCCTTGATAGGCAGGCAGGTCAACGTCGGCAACATCTCGTTTCAAGTGGTGGGCATCACCAAGGACGACAAGCAGAGCAGAAACCAGAGCGCCTGCATACCCTACCACACCCTCAATGCCATCTATATGGGCAATGCCGGCTGGGTAGGCGTCATCCAGTTTGAAATCAAGAACCTGGTCACCGAAGATCAGAACGACGCTTTTGAGAAGCGCTACCGCGCCACCATTAACACCCAGCACGATGCCGACCCTGCCGACGAGTCTGCCATCTACATCTGGAATCGTTATATGGATAATATCCAGATGGCAAAAGGCATCCGTATGATACGCGTCGCCCTGTGGGTGATAGGCATCTTCACGCTGTTGAGCGGCATAGTGGGTGTGTCCAATATCATGCTCATCACCGTCAAGGAGCGCACACGTGAGTTTGGCATCCGCAAAGCCATTGGCGCCAAGCCCTGGTCCATCCTCAAACTCATCATCACCGAGAGCGTCATCATCACCTCCTTCTTCGGCTATATAGGTATGGTGCTTGGCGTAGCCGCCAACGAGTATATGGATGCCACCATCGGCCACGAGGTGATAGACACCGGACTCTTTCAAGCCACCATGTTTGTAGATCCCACCGTAGGTCTCGACGTCTGCTTCCAAGCCACCATGCTCATCGTACTGGCAGGAACCGTTGCCGGACTCATCCCTGCCGTCAAGGCAGCCCGCGTGCGACCGATAGAAGCCTTGCGGGCAGACTGACCTGATGTATCATTCAGATAAAACATATTCATTCCTATGAAATTTGATATAGATTCCTATCGCGAGATACTCGACACCATCACCCGCAACAAGAGCCGCAGCTTCCTCACAGGATTCGGTGTGTTCTGGGGTGTGTTCATGCTCATCGTCCTTATAGGCGGCGGACAGGGACTGAAGGAGATGTTGCAGTCTAACTTCGCAGGCTTTGCCACCAATACCGCCATGATATGGACGCAGAACACCACCAAGCCCTACAAGGGATTCCGCAAGGGCCGCTATGTGTCTATGGTGGAGAATGACATGACGCGCTTGCGCCAGCAGGTGCCCGAACTCGACATCATCACGCCCTATATGTTTGGCGGCAACAAGAAAGCCGTGGTGGGGGAGTACTCCTTCGATGCCACCGTCGCCGGTGTGGACCACGACTATGCCAGGGTGGCACCGCCCGTGATGTACTACGGGCGCTACATCAACGAGATGGACGTCAGACAGGCGCGCAAGGTGTGTGTCATCGGCAAGGAGGTGTATAAGAAACTCTTCCCCGGTGGTGGCGACCCCTGTGGCAGGCGCATCCGTGTCGATGCCGCCTACTATACCGTGGTGGGTGTTGACTACAAGGTCAACGGCATCAATATCAGCGGACGCCCCGACCAACTCGTCACCATCCCCTACACCCTCTTCCGTAAGACCTACAACACCGGTGACCAGATCCACAGTCTGGCGGTGACGGGCAAACCTGGAGTGGTGATGAGTACGCTGACCGACCGCATCCGCACCGTCATAGCACGTGCCCACATGATCGACCCGACCGACGAGAAAGCCATCACCACCTTCAATACCGAGGTGCTCTTCGCCATGCTCGACAATCTCTTCAACGGTGTCAACTTCCTGATATGGCTCGTGGGCATAGGCACGCTGCTGGCAGGTGCTATCGGTGTGTCCAACATCATGATGGTGACGGTCAGGGAGCGCACTACAGAGATTGGCATCCGCCGTGCCATCGGCGCCACACCGAAGATGATTCTCTCGCAGATCATGTCGGAGAGCATCGTCCTGACTGCCGTGGCGGGCATGAGTGGCATCCTCTTCGGCGTGGGTGTGCTTCAACTCATCGAACTGGCAAGCACTGAAGACGGTATCCTTGCCGCCCATTTCCAAGTGGGCTTCTGGACGGCTATCATCGCCACCCTGCTGCTCAGTCTGCTGGGCGGACTGGCAGGACTCGCTCCCGCATGGCGTGCCATGAGCATCAAACCCGTTGATGCCATGCGCGACGAATAAGCACAGCTAACCATATAAGAAAACAAAAACATATAAATGATATGAAGAAATACTCAAAACTCATCATCGCAGCCATTGTTGCCTTGGTATTCATCGGAACCTTCGTGTTCCTCTATCAGAAATCGCTGCCCAAGGAGGTGCAGTATAGTGAATATACTCCGAAGGTGGAGGATATCCTCAAAACGACCGTCATCACGGGCAAGATAGAACCGCGCAACGAGGTGAACATCAAACCGCAGATCAGCGGCATCATCACCGAGATATGCAAGGAGGCTGGCGACTATGTGCAGGCTGGCGAAGTCATTGCCAAGGTGAAGGTCATCCCCGACATGGGACAGCTCAGTTCGGCGGAGAGCCGGGTGCGCCTGGCTACCCTCAATATGCGACAGGCTGAGGTCGATTACAATCGCGAGAAGAATCTCTACGACCAGAAACTTGTCTCGGCTGACGAATACGACAAGGTGCGACAGCAGATGAAGCAGGCCGCCGAAGAGGCGAAGGCTGCACAGGATGCCCTTGAGGTGGTGCGCGACGGTGTGTCGAAGTCTAATGCCAACGCTTCATCCACCCTCATCCGATCTACCATCAGCGGTGTCATCCTCGACATCCCCGTCAAGGTGGGCAACTCCGTCATCCTCAGCAACACCTTCAACGACGGTACTACTATTGCATCGGTGGCAAACATGAACGACCTCATCTTCCGAGGCAATATCGACGAGACCGAGGTGGGACGCCTCGTGGCGGGCATGCCCATGAAGATCACCATCGGTGCCATGCAAGACCTGAAGTTTGACGCCAGTCTGGAATATATCTCTCCGAAAGCCATAGAAAACAACGGTGCCAACCAGTTTGAGGTGAAGGCTGCCGTCCATGCTGTCGAGGGCGGCAAGGTGCGGTCGGGCTATAGTGCCAATGCCGAGATTGTCCTGGCAAAGGCGTCAAAGGTCATCGCCGTACCGGAGAGTGCCATCGAGTTCAGTGGCGACTCTACCTTCGTCTATCTCGTCCGCGGTACTGCCGATAAGAAGACCTATACCCGCCAGGCTGTGGTCACCGGACTGAGCGACGGCGTGAATATCGAGATTAAGAAGGGACTCTCCCTCAAAGACAGGGTGCGCGGTCCGCAGATCATTGCCGATGATAACAAGGAGGAATAAGCGTATGAAACACCAGATCATTTCTCGCACAGCTCTCATGGCAGCAGCCCTGCTGACTGCTGCCGCCATGCCGGCGCAGACTCCGTCACAGCGCCAGTGGACGCTCCGCGAATGTGCCGACTATGCCGTGGCACACAATATCAGCATCCGTCAGCAGCGCAACCAGTGCAGCCAACAGGCGGTACAGCTCCATACGGCGAAGCACCGCCGCTTGCCCGACCTCTATGCGTCGGCAAGCGAATCGTTCTCCTTCGGTCGCGGACTGACCATGGAGAATACCTATGCCGACCGCAATACCAGCAGCACCTCGCTGGCGCTCTCTGCCTCCGTGCCGCTGTTTACGGGGTTTGAAATCCCCAACACCGTCAAACTCCGACAACTCAACCTCGAAGCTGCCACACAGGATTTGGAGAAAGCCCGAAACGATATCCGCATGCAGGTGGCTCAGGCATACGTGCAGATCCTCTACAACATGGAGATTGCCGATGTGGCTCAACGCCAGGTGACTATCGACTCCATGCAGGTGGCGCGCCTCCAGTCGTTTGTCGATCACGGCAAGGCGAGCATCGCACAGCTCTCCCAACAGCAGGCCACCCTCGGACAGGCGCTTTCCACGGCTACCCAGGCAGCTGGCAACGTCCGACTGGCGCTGCTCGACCTCTCCCAACTGCTCGAACTCCCTTCGCCTGACGGTTTCCAGATTGTGCGCCCGGCGACAACGGCGATTGCTGCCATTCCCGCCAGTCCCGAAGTAGTGTTTGCCGAGGCTGTTGCCCTCAAGCCGGAGGTTCAGGCAGAACAGCTGCGGCTCCATGCCTCCGACCGCAGCATCCGCATTGCGCAGGCAGGCTATTACCCCACGCTGTCGCTCAACGGCGGACTGCAGACCAATTACTACAAGACGAGCGGATTGGCTGCCGACGGGTTTGGCAAACAGTTGAAAAACAATTTCGCTCAGTATATCGGAATCAGTCTCAGCATCCCCATCTTCAACCGCTTCACCACGCGCAACAGCGTGAGGATGGCACGTCTCGACCGCGACAACCAAGCCCTCCAACTCGACCTCGTGAAGAAGCGCCTCTATAAGGAGATCCAACAGGTGTATTACAATGCCGTGGCAGCACAGGCCAAATACGAGAGTAGCCTGCTGGCGTGCCAGTCGGGCAGCGAGGCTTTCACCCTTACCCGGGCGAAATACGAGAACGGCAAAGCCACCGTCACCGAGTTCAACGAGGCCAAGAGCCAGCTCCTCAAGGCAGAGAGCGACCTGGTGCAGGCGCGCTACGAGTACCTCTACCAGACAGCCCTCCTCGATTTCTACCGTGGCAAGCCCCTGCAGTTTTGAGGGTGCATCATCCCCTCCGTCATCAACCCCTTTTTATTATCTATTATGGAATACATGTCACAAGAAGGCTTCGACAAGATAGCCAACGAACTCCACAACCTTGAAACCACAGAACTCTCCCGTGTGCGCGACGCCATTGCAGAAGCGCGCGACAAGGGCGACCTCAGCGAAAACTTCGAGTACCATGCCGCCAAGCGCGAGCAGGGTCGCCTGTTGGGGCGCATCCGTTTCCTGCAGCGCGTGCTGGAGAATGCACGCGTCATCGACCCTGCCCTGCTCAAGACCGACAGCGTAGGACTGTTGAGCCGCGTTGCCCTCACCAATATCGGCAACAACCACTCCATGACCTACACCGTAGTGAGTCCCCACGAGGCCAATATGGCAGAGGGCAAAATCTCTATCAAGTCGCCCATCGCACAGGCGCTCCTCAACCATCGGGCTGGCGATGAGGTCACGGTGCGCGTGCCTGCCGGCACTGTGCGCCTCCGCATTGACAGTGTCGAGTTAGGGTAGGGTGCGCGTGTCGTAAAAAAAAACAAAAGCAGGGGCGCATCGCGCGTCCCTGCTTTTCGAGTGTGTGTAAGGTCAATAATTGTCAAGAAATATAGCAATTCACTAAGAACTCTCAAACTAACTGTGCTTGCCCAGCCGTTGGTCTATCACGCAATCCACTCCGATAAGGCTGCCGGAGAATATCAGACACTGTGCCACAAACCACAATACCGACTCGCTGATCTCGCCCGTGGGCGGAGTGAAAAATCCCATGAAGGCAAACACGATGGCTGTGATGATGCAGGTCAGCGATGCCGTCTGCTTATAACGGATACTCTTCATGATAAGAATCTGCTGTTAGGGCAGTACCCCTCTCGCCTCAGGGAGCGAGGCACTGCGGTTAGGTTCATCCCTCCACTCCGCTACCGCCGCTTGGATTCTGTTCGCCAGAGGTGCTGCCAGCTGACGAGCTACCGCCACCACCGTTTGACCCCGGGTTGTTGTCGGTCACTTTTCCAGGGATGGGCAAGAGTCCCTCCTTGTTGGCCTCCTTGATACCCATGCACTCGTAGGCGTGGCGGTCTGCGCGAGTCGTTGAGGTGTTGTTAAACTTACCGCCGAGCTTCTTGCCGCTGAAGGGGAGGAAGCGGAGGTTCACACCGGCAATCTGTGCCACATCAAACTTGGATGGGTCGCTGACCGCCTTCTTGCCGTCGTTGCGGATGGAGTTGTAGAACGTTCCGAGTTCGCCCAGCTTCACCTTGTAGCCCTGCGCCAGCAGTTCGTTGATGCAATCAACCATTTTGGTCATCACTCCGACCACCACGTCGCGGGTATAGACTGATCCGTGGTCTGAGATGTGGGCTGCCAGCTCGTCAAGGTTCACGGTGCCCTGCGAAACGGGTTTTGCGTAATACTTGCCGTAAAAGTTGCTCTTGGAGTTCATGCTCTTCTGCAGGCAGTAGCGAATAGTAGTCAGTGTACTCATAATAGAAACGAATTTAGTTAAACAAAGAAGAAAATTATCGTCTGCAAAGGTACGGGTATGCTTTGGCGAAATGTCAGTTAATGTCACTTATTGTCACTTATGCCGTGTTAAAAGAACTTAAAGTCGGGCGCTGCGCCTCGCTTCTTTTGCCCCGTTGCGGCAAAGGCAGTAACTTTGCGTAAAAATAAAATCATCTGATCATCATGCCTACACTACGTCCCTACACCTCCATGAGCCGCACCTGTCTGGCACAGCTCTACTGCCCCGATGTCACTCCTCGCCATGCCTGGCGCACGCTGAAAGCATGGATGGATCGCTGCCGTCCGCTCATCGCCCGCCTCCGATCGCTCGGTTACGACGGCCGTCAGCGCATCCTTTCGCCTGCCATGGTAGCCGCCATTGCGGAGTATCTCGGAGAGCCTTAAACCGCCGAACGTCAATCGACGAGGGCGATTGGCGTTTTCTCCTTCGACGATTGGCGTTATCGCCACCGCCGAACGGCATACCTCGCGCGCGCCCCTGTTTACTGCCGATTCGGGCAGTTGCCCGAAAACGGTTACGATTTGAAACCCTTGTTGCGTGTGAATAGAAACTTTAACAGAAGTGTTAATGCGAATTAACGTTTTTTTGCTAACGCAAAGGTTCGTACCTTTGCAGCCGAAGTTCAGCCTCACGGATACAGCGGTATTCGGTCAAGTTACATACGGTGTAATCCTTTCCTCCGCCCCGATTTTAGGAAGACATCTGAGGTGTGCCACAAGGGAACAATTTTGTATTGTTTTTTTTGTATAATATTTTCAATAATAAACACTCAAGCGCAGCAACCCCGAAGGAATTTCGTAGTTTGCTGCGCTTGATGGTATGTGACAGTGCCCGACGGTGGGCGATTATTTCTTTTGGCGGTTGGCGCGCTGCTCACGGTATTTTGCCTTCTGGCGCGCTGAACCGCTGCCATGGGCGCCGGTGATATACTTCTTCTTCTTAGCCTTGGTCTTTACTTTGCCGTCGTCGGCTTTCGGACCGCCGCCCTTTTTGAAGCTGATGCCTCGCTCAAGGATCTGAGAGAAATCGTCGTCGTTCATGTTCATAGGGCAATGGGCTGTTTAGTGGTGGAACAGGCGAACGCCAGTGAACGCCATGGCAATGGAGTATTTGTCGCAGGTCATGATGACATGGTCGTCGCGAACGGAACCGCCAGCCTGGGCGATATACTCTACGCCGCTCTTGTGGGCGCGCTCGATATTGTCGCCGAAGGGGAAGAAGGCGTCGGAACCTAACGCCACGCGGGTGTTCTGGGCAATCCAGGCTTTCTTCTCTTCAAGAGTCAGCACTTCGGGCTGACGGGTGAAGAACTGCTGCCAGGCGCCGTCGCGCAATACGTCGTCGTGCTCGTCTTCTGAGAGATAGACGTCGATGGTGTTGTCGCGGTCGGCACGGCGGATGCCCTCCTTGAAGGGGAGCGCCATGACTTTGGGATGCTGGCGCAGCCACCAGATGTCAGCCTTGTTGCCAGCCAGACGGGTGCAGTGGATGCGGCTCTGCTGACCGGCTCCGATGCCGATGGCCTGTCCGTCTTTCACGTAGCATACGGAGTTGCTCTGGGTGTATTTCAGCGTGATGAGGGCGATGATGAGGTCGCGCTTGGCTTCGGCAGTGAAGGTCTTGTTTTGCGTGGGGATGTTTTCAAAGAGTGCGGGGTCGTCGAGCTTGATCTCGTTGCGGCCCTGCTCGAAGGTGATGCCAAACACCTGTTTGCGCTCGATGGGTTCGGGCACGTAGCTGGGGTCTATCTTGATGACATTATAGGTGCCCTTGCGCTTGGCCTTGAGAATCTCGATGGCTTCGGGGGTGAAGTCGGGGGCGATGACACCGTCGCTGACTTCGCGCTTCAGCAGGGTGGCGGTGACAGCGTCGCAGGTGTCGGACAGCGCCACGAAGTCGCCATAGGACGACATGCGGTCGGCACCGCGGGCACGGGCATAGGCGCAAGCCACGGGCGACTCGTCGAGTCCGGCAATGTCGTCAACGAAATAGATCTTTTTGAGCGTGTCGCTCAGAGGGAGACCTACTGCAGCGCCAGCAGGAGATACGTGCTTGAAGGAAGCGGCTGCCGGCAGACCGGTGGCTGCCTTGAGTTCTCTGACAAGTTGCCAGGCGTTGAAGGCATCCAGAAAATTGATGTAGCCAGGGCGGCCGTTGATAACCTCAATAGGGAGTTCGCCCTCGGTCATGAAGATGCGCGAAGGCTTTTGGTTCGGATTACATCCGTACTTGAGTTGTAGTTCTTTCATTGTTGTGTAGTGTGTATATTCCTTGTTTCCGGCCACAAAGTTACTAAAAATGTGGCAGAAAGTTGCATCTTACGGCGTCTTTTAGCGTGGGAGGTCTGCTTACTTGTTTTCGAGCAAGATGGCTTTGGCCTCGGCATTGTTCATGCCCGGCATGGTTTCGCCTACATGGGCGCCGATATAGGTGGGGTCGCAAACGGTGAATTTCTCGCCCTGGAGCATGATGCAATCGCCCTTGACATCATCGGTGAACTGTACTGCCATGGCTAAATGGCCGGGGTAGTGGATGAGGACGCAGCGCAAGCCGAGCAGGTCGCGCACCATGCGCGAGAGCAGGATGGAACGGTCTTCGCAGTCGCAGTAGGGGTAGTAGAGGGTTTCTTCGGGGAAGAAGGCGCGGTCGCAGCCCCACACCTTGTCGTCGTACTCATAGACGAAGGCAGTCTGGACGAAGTTTAACAGGCGCTCCATGGCTTCAAGTTGGCTGAGTCCTGCTATCTTTTCTTTCATCGCCGCCATGAAGGTCTGGCTGATGGCTTTGGGCATCGGCATGTTGGCATACATCGCCCAGAGGGTCTGCTGATTCTCGTTGATCATCGACGGGGGATAGCTGGCGTAGAAGGAGAGCGCTTTCTTGTTGACGGTGGCTTCGACGAGTACCTTGGGGAAGGCTGCCGACTTCAGGCTTCGTGGCGCTGAGGCTTCGTAGTCGAAGCGCTGTTCTTGGGGCAGGAGCATGGAGAGGGGTTGCTCCTGTGGGAAGGGAACTTCGCAGATGTAGAGTTTCTCAGCGTTGCCGCCGTAGGGATAGTAGTAGCAGTCTCCGATGGTATAATAGGACCGGTTGAAGAGCACGTGTTTGCTGCCGAAGAGCATGAAGAGGCGGTTGTCGGCAATGCCCATGCGCATCTTGTAGCCACTCTGACAGTAGAGATACGCCATGAGCAGGGTGGCTTCGTTGCTCTTGCCCAGGCAGGCCTGTGAGGCGCTGTCGAGCAGGTGGAGGTATGCCCAGTCGCTGAACTGATGGTCGCGACGGAGTTGGAGACAGTCGTGGAGTGTGTTGTTGTAGGCTGGCGTGGCGAGCCTGACCCACAGGTCGGCAATGGCATCCTTGTTGACAGCAGGCAGGCGGAAGCGCTCCTCGTCGCCGAAGCGGATGCGGCACTGGGTGCCAAAGACGGTGAAATCGACATACTGTGGTGCGTCGCCCTTGGGTTGCTCTTCGATGGGTTCGATGGGTTCGGGCTGCGGTTCAGCCTTAGGGATGGTGACCACCACGGGCTTGATGGGCAGCACGCGGTCTTCCTGGGGTCGCGGCTGCGGCTTGTCCTCCTGTGGCTTGATGACGGGCGGCACGTCTTTCTCCTTGGGTTGCGGGATGGGGGCATCGGCATCAAACTGCTTCCAGGCTTCGCGCAGGAAATTGGCATAAGCCTCGTTGATCTGGTTGCGGAAGTTTTCAAAGTCCTGTTGCATCGACTGGTTGAAATCGTCGAAGTTGGCGTTGAGGTCGCCCATGAAATCATCGAACGACTCATCGGCATCGTTCTCCTGCGTACTTTCAGCCTCCTTGACTTTCTGCTCGCGCGTCACGGTGGCAGGGTCGCTCGACCGCTTCTGGGCTATCTGCTGCTTGCCCTGTGCCTTCTTCTTCAGAAAGTTGATATACTGCTGGGTGAGCTGGATGGTGGATTTCTTGCCGTTGGAGGTGCTCTTCTGAGCATTTTGCGCCGTGGCGGCAAGGGTGATCAGGGCAAGTGCAACCAGTAGGGTGGTGATTCTTTGAGTCATCATATCGCATTATTTTGAGTTGTATGCCTCAATACTTTCTTTGATGATGCCCTCGGCCAATACCAGGAAGGCTATGGCGGAGAATGCCCATCCGAAGTTGAGACTGAAATTGTATTTGCAGAAAAGGATGAAGCCGAGCCATACCCATACTGCCATCCAGAGGAACATGAGATAGCTGCGGAAGAAGGTGGCAGAGAGCAGGAAGCGCCAGAAGCGATTGCCGATGCGGCTGACCCGATTCTTATAGAAGGAGAATATCGTCTCGGTGAAGAAGACGAGGAGGAAGGCTATGATCCACTGCTGCCATCCGCTGGCACTCTTCACTTCTGTTTGGTTGATGAGGGTGTCGATGGCATAACCTAACAGTTCCACTCCGGCAATCTTGCCGAGGGGAGTGTAGTGCATGTCGTACTCGTCTTTCATGGCACCGAAGAGCACCACCTTGCCGCGGATCAAATCGCCGCTCTTGCTCACATCTTCGGGATTGATCACGCGATAGTGGCGGGGCGAGAAATTGATGTTCAGGTCTTTGTCGAGGGGCTTGTAGATTTCTTTTCCCTGATAGGTGTTGACCACCTTGGTGATGAACGAGGGCTGGAGCTTGCCCTGATAGCGGCGCCCAAGACTGAGTTGGCGCTTCAGTCCTCCGTAGAGGTTGCGCTGCATATTGGTGAAGCCCTCCATGACGGGAACGGCTTCGGCAAAGAAGGAGTGGACCGATTCGGCATAACCGATGCTGTCGTTCTGATAGTCGAGCAGTTTGTAGGAATAGACGATGTTGTCGTATTTGGCAGCTGTCTCAAAGATCATGGCATCGCCCAAAGTGTCTTCCTTCAGTCCTTCAAACACCACATCGACGCCTACCACGCGGGGTTTCTGCTTGCCGATGGCATCGAGTGTGGCTGCTATCTCACGGCGGCTGTAAAGGTCGGACATATCGACAATGACAATGTCGGGACTGTCTTCGAGGATGTCACCATCCTGGAGGATGTGGTAATAGACGTCGGTCATCTCGAAGTCGGTTACCACCTGGGCTATGGGATTGAATACCGTAAGGTTGAACGCAAAGAGGGCGAACAGACCTGCAACGGCAAAGGACAGAATGGTGACGATGAGGTTGCGTATCATAAAGCGTGGTGTCAGTTTTGAGTTGTAGTATTTGCAAAATTAAACATTATATTTCAGATGCACAACCCTTGTTGACCATTTTTTTTGTTGATGTCAAGATGTTAACGGCTGATTTTTACGGAATGAACGATATTCTTTACCGAATGACACATTTTGGGGGATGTTTCGTTTGGTCGTCAGAAACATTTCTTGTAATTTTGCAGCCGTTATGGAGAAAAAGAGACATGCGCTTCGAAAACTGCTGGAGGCAGTGGAGAAGGAGTTGGTGAAGAAGCCCAACCGTAAGACGCTTGACCGACTGGCGCTCCTGGCAGGATTCCAGGACTGGCAGTCGTTTCAAGATGCACTTCATGGGGATGATGATGGGACTTCCAACTATGAGGACTAAAAAAGAGAGAGACACCGTTGCCTGATGGCAGGATGTCTCTCTCCTTATCTTTCTTTTGTCGCAAAGTCTTATTTTGCGATAGCGGTACGCTTCTCCTTGATGCGTGCTGCCTTACCAGTGAGCTTGCGCAGATAGTAAAGCTTAGCGCGGCGAACCTTACCAACCTTGTTCACTTCAATGCTGTCGATATTGGGCGACTCGATAGGGAAGATACGCTCTACACCTACAGTGCCAGACATCTTGCGAACAGTGAAACGCTTTTTGTCACCATGACCGTTGATCTTGATTACAACACCACGGTAGAGCTGGATGCGCTCCTTTGAACCCTCGATAATTTTGTAAGCGACAGTGATCGTGTCACCAGCCTTGAACTCTGGAAACTTCTTGCCGGTTGCAAATGCTTCTTCAGCAATTTTAATTAAATCCATTTTGTTTTTTAAATTAAATTTGTTGTATCGTTCCTACGCAACATAACAGGCAACTCGTTACTTCCTGCCAGCGATTACGTGGAAAGCGACTGCAAAGTTACGGCTTTTTCACGACACTTGCAATTTTTAGTTCTTCTTTTTTGCTAATTATCCGCTTTTTCGTACTTTTGCAGGAAAGACAGATTCGTTATGAAGAAAATTTTAATTACTTTTGCAGCTGCCACAATCATGGTGTCTGCATGCCATACTGGCTATCAGGTGGCATCGGTAGAAAGACAGCGTATCTTAGTGGATGCTCGCTATGATGTGCATCCTGACAAAAAAGCTGTGGGGTTTCTGGCTCCCTACAAACAGACGGTGGATAGCGTGATGGGACCTGTCATGGGACGTTCTTCCCACTATATGACGGCGCAGCGTCCAGAGGGTGACCTCTCTAATCTGCTGGCTGACATCCTGGTGTGGGCAGGCGAGAGCTATGGTGAGCAACCTGTATTTGCCGTATATAATATGGGTGGTGTGAGAGCTGCGTTGCCTAAAGGGGAAGTGACTTACGGTGATGTCCTCGATGTGGCACCCTTTGAAAACAAGATTGCGTTTGCCACGTTGTCGGGCGCTGATGTGTTGCAACTCTTCAGAGAGATTGCCCGAGTGGGCGGTGAGGGATTGAGCCATTCTGTGCGGTTGGTTATCAGCAGAAAGGGCGAACTGCTCGATGCCACCATCAATGGCGAACCCATAGATCCGGCTAAGGACTATCGCATCACCACTATCGACTACCTCCTCGGCGGTACGGATAATATGACGGTGTTTAAGAAGTGTCGCAATATCAATTCGCCACAGAATGCGGAAAACAATTCGCGGTTTGTGATTATGAACTATTTCCGTGAACAGACACGACTCGGACGTGAAGTGGATGCTAAGATTGAAGGCCGTGTGACTGTAAAAGACTAACCCGTAAAAAAGATGAATATCATGGATAAGAAAGATATGCTATATAATAAGGTGATGATACTGGTGGCTGTGATGCTTCCTGTCTGCCTGTGCTTTGCTGTGCCCACAGAGACAATGGCAAAGAAACCTAAGAAACTTGTCATTCTGCATACCAACGATACCCATTCCACCATTCTGCCCGTCAGCGAGCACTTGCCCGATACGATGAAGGCGGGACGTGGCGGCTTTGTGAGACGTGTGGCTATGATCAAAGAAGAGCGTAAGCGCAATCCAGACCTCCTCTATTTCGATAGTGGAGACTTCAGTCAGGGGTCGGCATACTATACCATGTTTAAGGGGGATGTGGAAATCGGTCTGATGAATCTCATGGGACTGGATGCCGTTACGATAGGCAACCATGAGTTTGATTTCGGACTGGAGAATATGGCACGACTGTTTCGTATGGCGAACTTCCCTATCGTGTGTGCCAATTACGACTTCACCGGTACGGTTTGTGAAGATGTGGTGAAACCCTATGTCGTTCTTCATCGCAACGGACTGAAAATTGGGGTGTTCGGACTGTCACCGAAGATGAAGGGGCTTGTGGCTGACAAAAACTGTGAAGGGGTGAAATATCTCGACCCTATAGCAACAGCACGCAAAACAGCTGAGGTGCTGAAGAAGAAAGAAAAGTGTGATGTGGTGATTTGCGTGTCACACATGGGATGGGCTGACGGAAAGGAATATGATGCCAACGTGATACAAGGGTCACGCTATATAGACCTCGTACTGGGGGGACATACCCATACCTATATGAAACATTTGGAATATGTCAAGGACCTTGACGGACATGACGTGCCTGTAGATCAGAATGGTAAACATGCCATCTACGTGGGACGCATTGTGATGAATCTGAAGTAATCGGGCTAGCAGAGATATTGACCCGGTGACGACGGATTCTATTCAAAATAGAAGGTGAGCACCACCATCTTTGTCTGCGCGCTGCTGACACTGCCGGCGAAAGCCTGCTTGTTGGCATCGCGCAGACGGTCTTTATGCCCTCGGTCAAGACTATTGCCCAAACCATAACAGAACTTGAGTTCGGGAATCCACTTGAAGTAGGGTAAGTAGAAATCACAGCCCAAGCCCACTTCGATCATGGTGGTGAAGCGCTTCAAACGGATATAGTCGCTCGAAGGACTCGTCAGATTTACCATCGGACTGATGCCAGCGGTAAGGTAGGGGCGATAGTTGTTCCAACGCTGGGCACTGAACTTGAGGCTTACAGGCACTGCCAGATACGTGTTTTTCAAGTCTTGCGTATATGGGTGGGGATGCCCTTCTGCATCGGTATCCTTCAGATCATGGAATGTGATGTGGTTGGAACCGAAGTGGAGGGCAGGAGATAAACGGAGCGACAAATGCTCGTGTAAGCGCCAATCGGCAAGTACACCGACGGTGAAACCGGTATTCCATCGTTCAGCATCAGTCACGATGAGACGCTCGTGGGGTGTTCCGTCCTCGCTCATGATGGCTTGAAGCCCCACGTTATCCATCTCGATGTCTTGCAGGTGGGTGCCTACCAGTATGCCGAAATGCAATGGGCGCTGATCGATATAGGGTTTGTTCTGCACTCTACGCTGCTGGGCTAAGCCTGTAAGCGTTGTGGTCAGAAATATCGTCAGTAGTATCGTGATTCTAGTCTTCATATTCACAATAACGCTCATTATTAGTGATTTATTGTATTCTCCATGTTTTTTCTTTCCCTATCGCCATGTCGTGATCATTTGTTTTGGGCTTTCTACAATACAAAAAAAACTAAAAAACAATCATCAAAATTAGGTAGTTTCGAAAATAATATATACCTTTGCATCATCAACATTTAGTATTTACATTTAACTAAACAAATATTAAGATTATGGCATACGTAATTGGTGATGACTGTATCGCATGCGGTACATGTATCGATGAGTGTCCCGTAGGAGCTATCTCTGAGGGCGACAAGTATTCAATTGACCCAGATGCTTGCACCGAGTGTGGAACTTGCGCTGGTGTTTGTCCTTCAGAGGCTATCAGCCTGCCTGCATAAGACAATACAAGTCAATAAAGAAATAAGACCCTTCATTTATTTTGAAGGGTTTTTTTATTTCATCACATTCAGAAAACTAACCTTTCAAAGACTATGAATATTGAAACGGTGAGAGACTATTGTCTGTCACTTCCGCTTGTCACAGAAGACTTCCCTTTTGATGACCAGACGCTTGCGTTTCGTATCATGGACAGAATATTTGCGTGCATGGATATGGAACGTCCTGAGTGGGTAACTATGAAATGTAATCCAGACCGTGCACTTGAACTACGAGAAGAATACGTTGAGATTGAAGGGGCATGGCATTGGAACAAAAAATACTGGAACCAAGTCAATCTCTATGGCCACCTTGACGATGAGTTGATACGGTCGCTCATACGACATAGTTATCGTGAAGTGGTGAGAAAACTCAAAAAGGCTGAAAGGCTTGAACACCCCGAAATTACAGACGTTTGTTGAGGTGCTTTCGTCCCTTTTATACCAAATATAACAGATTATTCGCCTACGACTCTATCCGAAACCGGCCGTTTATTACATGCAGGACAGTATTATATGTACAATGACCGATTTGCGTTTATAAAAGTCCAACAATCCCTCTATCTTTGCTCGACAGTAGCTTTCGTGTTAGACCATGGCAGACTCTTACAGCCAAGTCAGTCGTTTCCATAACTCTTCTAAAGGTCCTCGGCTATGATGCCTGAACCAATATTGACAGAATAAATATTGAACGATGACCATAACGATGCCGATAAGTGCTGCATAAGTGGTTCCTACTTTGTGGTAGTATCCAAAACCATAACCACAGAAAATAATGGTACCTATAATGGATTGCAGCAAATAGTTGGTCAGGCTCATGCGACCAAACAGACAGAGATGATGCATTACGCGTTGAAATCTTGGATATGCATACCAGAGGGTGACTATGGTAGAGACGATGCTTGACAGGATAACGAGATTGTAGATAGGAGATAGCCATTTTTCCAATGAACCAAACGGTGTCAGACTCATCAACACAGTAATCCCAACGGAAACAATCAGCACCTGATACCAATAATACAGGTGTTGACCTTCGTTGTAGAACAACCTATGTCTGCCCAACTGCATGCCGAGGATGAATAGGCAGAGTATTTGTGTCAACCGGCCTGTATAGACGAAAAAGAATACGTCGGTAGGGAAACCCAACTTCAAATTGATGAGCGTATTGTGCCAAAAACTGCCATATTGGTGTACTTCACTCATTGTCCCAAACATCTCCCAAAGGTGCGTAGGGTCTATTTCATATCCTGACAATAGGCACATGAGTTCTATCGGTTGAAGCGCTAGGAAGATAATGATAGTCCATACCCAGCGCGATGATAGATGGCTGATGGGGATGAGTAATAAGCCAATGAGTGCATAAATGATGAGAATGTCACCATCATAGAAGGCTACATTGACGATGCCAAAACAGAGTAGGAGGGACATACGCCACGAGAAACGCCAGTCGAACGACTGATGCTTTTGTTGCTGGTTGTCGTTCATGATGAAGAAACTCAAACCGAAAAGCATGGCAAAGATACCATACATCTTACCAGATAGTAGCCATGCCAATGTGTCTGCAACCTGTTGGTCGATTGGCAATGTGTTTGAAATGGGCTGTGACGTGAAGATGTTGAAATGCTCCACAGCATGATAGATGATAATACCTGCCACGGCTATTCCGCGTAAGGCGTCAGCCACGTCAATACGGGTATTGGGTATTCCTTTTGTCTTGTACATAACGATGTGTATTGTTGATGGTGCAAAAGTAGGCATAAAAAGTGAATTGCACAATAGCTCGCTCGTCTTATTCCGTCAGATGAAAACTTTTTCAGATATACCGCATCTTAGTAATTGATGTTATCAAACTAATGATATTCATAATTTAAATTTTCTTGTGATACCCTATGCATAACGGCGTGCTATTTGCACTACGTCTTCTATCATAAATAGTTGGAATGTCTCGAAAAAAAGGAAGAACCATCTTGCGATTGGCCCTTCCTCCCAGTTTAGTCCTTGAAAAATTGGGGTTGCTTATTTAACACCAAGTACTTGTTTGGCAATATCGTTTTCTGGATCGATTTTCAACAGCTTGTGTGCAAATTCTGTTGCTTTTGCCTTATCGTCCTTAGCTACATAGTAGTAAGAGATCATATAGCGATATGCCTCGATCAGACGGGCATTGTCTGCCTTGTCTTTTGTCTCTTTAGGTGCAATCATCTCTTCCAACTTCTGATAGAAGGGAAGTGCGAGACCCAGCTTCTGGTCGGGGTCTTGATATGAGTTTACACGTGCACGCATGAACGTTGCATATTCGATGGCATTCTCATAGCGGTTCTGCAAGTCTTCATATGCTAAATCAGCGTTCTTCAGTTCTTCTTTCTGAGCATCACCTTCCAAGGTTCCTGCTTTCTGGGTGTGAAGCTGACCGAGTTTTGCCAAATCGTTGGCTGTTGGTTTCTCTACAGTTGCAATGTACTCCTTGTGGTATTTGATGGCGTTGTCGAAGTCATCTTTGTTGAGATATGCCTCGGTAATCTGTTCAATGATACCAGCACGCTTATCCTTGTTGTCCATGTCGGGCTGGGCAAGCGCCTTCTCGTACATCTCAATGGCTTTGTCACTCTGCTTAGCACCGTTGTAGGCATTGCCATAGTAAGTGTAGTCGAAGTAAGAGAACTTTGCTGAGTCTGACTGGTTGAAGAGGGCATCTGCATATTTCAGAGCCTGATCATATTCCTTAAGGTCTGTACTGTTGAAGAATGCCAGACGGTTGAAAGCAGCGCTACGTGGCTTGCGGGTCAGACCATATTGAGCAATCTCAAGACTCTTCTGATTCTGCTGTTTGAAGAATGCAGACATGGCATAGTCGCTCAAGTCGCTATCCTCCATCTTCGTCATATCAGCCTTATTGTAGTATTCAAGAGCCTTCTCGAAATCGTTGGCGAGATAGTAGATACGACCTGCAATAGCATCAACAGCTACATCAGGACGCTGTGAGCGGAGCTCCTCAAGTACGCTGATTGCCTCAGAGGGACTGATCTTGCGATATACGTTGGCATACTTGAAATAAGCCTCAGGGTTCTTAGGATCAGCATAGCGAGCCTGTGTGTAGTAAGAGGCTGCTTCACCACCATTGTCACCCAATGCCTGAATATCACCCAGCATGATGAATGCCTCCGCATTCTTGTTCTTGCTGGCTGCGAGAGTGTAGTTAGCAAAAGTACGAGCATTAGCTGTATCCTTGGCTGCATAGAATGCCTTGGCAAAAGCCAACAGGTTGGCAACGTTCTTTTTGTTCTTCTTATAGTAGTTCTTCATCTGCTTGTCGAAGTCGGCAGGTTTGCTACTAATCATCTGTTTTACTGCAGCTACGTCGGCTGCGGTGCCATCCTGGGCGTTGGCCTGTGTGCTGAATCCTATCATCAGCGCACCCATCATTAGGTATTTAATTGTCTTCATAATCTCTTTTTTTATTATGTTAGTTAGACATAAATTTGTTTCTTCTCGTTATTTCACTATCACACTACGTGTTGTCATGTTGCCATAAGCAGGCAGAATTGACGAGTGGTAGATGATAAGCTGACCCTTGGGCGATGCGATATAATTGCTGAAACCGAAAGGCAGACCGCGATAGGAATCATTCAGCAAGCAATATATGGTACGTATCAATGGATAGCTGTCATCATAGATGTAGTATTGATAGGGCTTGTAGCTATTTTCTGGGGTGGCTGTCTCCATACGGCTGACAGACATCACACGGATATTCTTCTTAAAGGTGACGTTGGTCGTGTCACGTTTGTCGTTCAACCAGTTTGAACCGATGATGCCAATGGCATTCTTGGTGCTTTCCACATAGTTGATGACTTCGGCAGATTTCTCTACAGCCTGAATGTTAGGACTGTTGATGGGCTTGCCTCCCAATATGGAATCCTGACAATAGCGAACGGTGCTGGATTTCGGATGGTCGAATACCACTTCTATATCGCCTTGCTTTGAACCAGGATAGATATCACTCCACTTCTTGGCTTCACCACGGAGTATGCGGGCTATATCCTTGACGGTGATACAGGTGTCGGGATTGGATCTGTTGATGATTAGTGCCAAACCATCGTAAGCAATGGGAGCAGACTTCATCGACTTGTATCCTAAGTTTTTGAGTGTGTTAAACTCGTTTTTGGTGTATTGACGAGAGGTAATGGCGAGAAATATCTTTTCCTCCATCAGCATTTTTACGGCATCTTGCTCATTTGTATAGATGGCAGTAAGCTTGGCTTTAGGATGGTCGTTGTTGAACATCTCTACCTCTTCATCGATAATGGGTGCGAAACTATTATCAGAGGCGAAACTAATCGCCCCTGATGATATAGTATCTGCACGAAATTTTTTCGGCTTGCTGTCTTTGCAGGCAGCAAGTCCGAAAATAATTAGTGCTAATCCAACGAAAATGTTGAATGTGTTTCTTCTCATATTACTGAAGTCTGAAGGTTACAGGAAGGGTGTACTTTACACGTACAGCCGAACCATTCTGCTTACCAGGAATCCAGCGTGGCATGCTCTGCACAACGCGCTTGGCTTCCTTGTCGAGTGAAGAGTCAACTGACTTCACAACTTTCACGTCCGTGATAGAACCGTCGCGCTCAACGATGAACGATACGATTACACGACCCTGAATGCCGTTTTCCTCAGCTACTACTGGATATTTGATGCTCTTGTTCAGATACTCGAACAGGGCAGACTGACCACCAGGGTAAGAAGGCATCTGTTCAACAACGTCGAACACCTTGGCTACTTCTTCCTTTGGAGGCTCTGGCTGTGCGATAACCTCTTTAGCTTTCAGCACCTCACCGGCAGCATCGTCATTACCTTTCACGTCGAAAGAACCGATAGCAGTCTTAGTCTTGTTGAGGTCATCCTGTGACTTCAACTCTTCATCAGGCTTTACTTCGGAGTCCTTCTTGATGACAGGAGGAACGAATTTTACCGAACTCTTTACTTTTTCAACAGGTTTGGCTTCCTCGATCTTCACAGGTGCTTTCTTCTCAACTTTTACCTCTTTCTTGGCAATCTGTGAGAGCTCGACATCTGCTGAAATCTCTTCCTTGCTGTTTGCTTCAATGATGGCGTTGACACCTACGATAAGACCGATGGCAGCAGCCAGGATCACCATGATGATAATTGAATACACGTTACGTGATCCTGTGTTCTTGCGCAGCTTGTAAGCACCGTATTCCTTGTTTCTTCCTTCGAAGACAAGGTCAACCCATCCATTGTCAATCAAATCTATTTTAGACATAGTTTCTTGCTTTTAGATGTTACTTAATGTCATTTACTTGATACCCTTAGCTTTGAGAAGCTTCATGTCGTCGGGGCTAATCTCGTCGATGACGTACTTACCGATACTGCAAATCTGCATCTCATCCAGTGCAGTGACCATGTTCTCGTAGCTTGACGCATCGGTCGGCTTGATAATAATGGTCAGTGTAGGAACTTTCTCGCCATTGAGCAGTTCACCGTTACGAATCTTTGACAACTCATTGTTGTAAGTAGAATCGGGCATTTCTGTCTCCTTCTTTTTCTTGTCCAACTCAAGTTTTGCCAGGCGAATCTTTGCTACAGGAATGATACCTTCCTCTGTACGATGCTCGGTAATGATCTTACGGATACCATCTTTACCCCATGTAGTTTCCTTCATGCAGGTTGGATCGTCATACTTGGGAATACCCTTGATGTAGTAGATTTTGTTGTCGCCACCAAGATAAAAAGTAATGGTGTGTGACTCTTTGGTTGCGTTCTTATCCGCATCGCTGATGTTCTTGTCGTTACTTGGCATGGTCAGCTGCATGGCCTGCGGCTTGCTCAAAGACGTACAGAGCATGAAGAACGTGATAAGAAGCATCATCATGTCCACCATCGGCGTGAAATCGACGCGTACATTGACTTTCTTCTGTTTACTTGCTTTTTGCTTTGCCATTCTTTACTCCTCCGCTTCTTTAAACGATGTAATCAACTGATAACGGTTCTCATCCATAGAGCGCAGTTCTGACATGACGGTCTTAACAACCTTATAAGGTGTCTTTGAGTCTGCATTGATGCAGATCTTCATGTCTTCACCTGCGTCGAGCGCAGTTCTTACCCACAACTGGAATTCACTCATGCCTTTTGTACCGTCACCATTGGCGATACTGTCGGTGGGAATACCTTTGGTGGCCAGTGTCTCAGCCAACTTGCTCTGAGGCAGTGAGAGATACTGTTCCAACTCGTTCATGGGTACACCAAACTGTGTCTCTTCCAAGAACTTCTGCTGAAGGGCAGGGCTGAGGTTTACACCGAACTTGTCGGTCATATCCAACAGCGTTGTCTTCAGATAGTTCACATTGTCCATGCTCATGAACACCTTACCCTGAGGGTTGATGGTGATGTTCAGAACATTGTTCTCTGGAACCTTGACCTTAGCGGCTGACTGTGGTGTGTTGACCTTTACTGGTTCATTCTTCACGAATGTAGATGTCATCATGAAGAACGTCAGCAAAAGCACCATCACGTCAGACATTGGGGTCATGTCTATCCAGACGTCGCTTTTCTTAATTTTTACTTTACCCATAGTGATAAAATTTTAAAGGGTTAGCAAAAATTAAGCCTCTTCTGTGTGGTTTGCTTCGTAAGTCTGAGCAATTGAGTAACCAACCTCGTCGAGGGCGAATGTCAACTTGTCAATCTTGTTGGTGTAGTAGTTGTAAGCTACAACAGCTACCCAAGAGGTCAAAATACCAGATGCGGTATTAACCAGGGCCTCAGAAATACCGAGTGACAGAGCCTGTGAGTCAGCACCACCACCAGCGGCCAGAGCGGCGAATGAACGGATCATACCTACAACGGTTCCGAACAGAGCGGTCAGAGTACCGAGGGTAACGATAGTAGCGATGATAGGCATGTTCATGGTCAGAGTAGGCATCTCCAGCTGAGTAGCCTCTTCGTGAGCCTGCTGGATCTTAGCTACTTTCTGAGCCTTCTTGATACCAGAAACAGCTTCCATCTCCTTGTAAGCACGGAGAGAAGCACCTACTACGTTAGCAACAGAACCGCGCTGCTTGTCGCAGAGCTCCTGAGCCTTTACGAAATCATTAGCGTTAAGAGCAGCCTTGATGTTAGCCACGAACTTAGGGAGTTTGCCCTTACCAAAAGCGGTGTTCAGAGCCAGACCACGCTCGATAGACAGAGCGATTACTGAGAACAGCAGGGTAAGGATCACAGGTACAACGACACCACCTTTGTAGATGGTACCCCACATGTTACCGTCGATAACTTCACCGTTTGCAGGGTTGATGTGATCTGCATTACCGAGGAAGTACTTGAAGAAACATACTGCGAGAACGAAGCAGACAGCGATAATCCAGAATGCTCCTTTTACTCCCTGAAAGCCCTGGCCCTTCTTGGCGGGGGCTGCTTTTTTTGTAGTTGCCATAATTTTGAATGTAATTTTAGTTATTAAATAAAGTTATATATCTTTCTGATTTAGCGTACTTTGCGGTTTCTAGACAGTCGTAATAAAGCAGTTTTGCCTCTATAACTGAAAGCAAAGATAATCATTTGCGCCGTACAATTGTTATAATTAAGAACTTTTAACTAGTTAATAATTCTTTTTTTTATTTCAGCAGGGCTAATGTCTCCTTGATTCTGCGCATGGCTTCGATGATATTTTCGTCGCTTGTTGCATAGCTCATGCGGAAGCAGTCTGGATCACCGAATGCGTCACCGCCAACGGTTGCCACGTGACCTTTTTCGAGGAGGAAGAGGGCGAGGTCGCTGGAGTTGTTGATGGTGGTGCTTTCGTAACTCTTTCCATAGAAGCTGCTGCATTTGGGGAAGAGATAGAATGCACCTTGCGGTACGTTGACTTCGAGTCCTGGTATGTCTTGCGCGAGCTTGACAATAAGGTTGCGGCGGCGTTCAAAGGCCTGACGCATCTGCTCTACGCATTCCTGACTTTGTGTGTATGCGAACTCTGCTGCTTTCTGACTTACGGAGCATGGACCGCTGGTGTATTGTCCTTGCAACTTGTTGCAACCTTTGACAATCCATTCGGGTGCGGCGATGTAACCGATGCGCCAACCTGTCATAGCATATGCTTTTGATACTCCGTTGACGATGATGCTGCGCTCTTTCATGCCGGGGAACTGGGCGATGCTCTCGTGGTGTCCTACGTAGTTGATGTGCTCGTAGATTTCGTCTGCTAATACGAAGAGGTCATCGTGACGTTTGATAACTTCTGCAAGTCCTGCAAGTTCTTCCTTGGTATATACGCTACCTGTTGGATTGCTTGGTGAGCAGAGGATGAGCAAGCGTGTCTTGGGGGTGATGGCAGCTTCAAGTTGTTCGGGAGTCATCTTGAAGTTTTGCTCGAATCCAGCTTCTACGATGACAGGTGTGCCTCCTGCCAATTTTACCATCTGCGGATAGCTTACCCAATATGGGGCAGGTATGATGACTTCGTCGCCGGGATTGACAAGTGCCATGACGGTGTTGCAGACGCTCTGCTTGGCACCGTTTGATACAAGTACCTCGTTGACGGTATAGTCAAGTCCGTTTTCGTTTTTGAGTTTTTCTACGATGGCCTTGCGCAAATCAGCGTATCCAGGTACTGGTGAGTATCTGGAGTAATTGTCGTCGATAGCTTTTTTTGCGGCCTCTTTGATGTGGTCCGGTGTGTTGAAGTCAGGTTCTCCGACGCTCATGTTTATAACGTCGATGCCTTGCGCTTTCATCTCTGAGCTCTTCTGCGACATTGCGAGTGTTGCAGAAGGAGCCAACCGTTGGAGTCGGTCTGATAGTTGTGCCATGTTATTTTTGTATAAGTAGAATTGTTTGCAAAATTAGTCAATTATTTCTTTTTTACGAAAGAAATTAGTTGATTTTTACCTTTTTCGTATTAAAATACAATGAATTGGTTATTATTTGAGGTGCAGGGTGTGTCCCATGCGGTTTTTCTTCGTTTCAAGATAATGTCTGTTGAACTTGTTTGGAGTTACTTCAATGGGGACATTTTCAACGATTTCCAGTCCGTAACCTTCAAGACCGACGCGTTTTACGGGGTTGTTGGTGAGCAGTCGCATCTTGCGTACGCCGAGGTGGCGGAGCATCTGTGCGCCACAGCCATAATCTCGCTCGTCGGCTTTGAAGCCAAGGTGTAGGTTGGCATCTACTGTGTCGAGGCCTTCTTCTTGCAGTTTGTAGGCTGCAATCTTGTTCATCAGTCCGATACCGCGACCTTCTTGCTGCATATAGATTACCACGCCTTTGCCTTCTTTTTCAATGGCTTGCATGGCTTTGTGAAGTTGTTCTCCACAGTCGCATCGCATGGAACCGAGGATATCGCCAGTCATGCATGATGAGTGTACGCGTACGAGTACAGGTTCGTCTTCTTTCCATTCGCCTTTGATGAGTGCCATGTGTTCCAGCCCATTGCTGTTTTGGCGGAATGGGATGAGTCGGAAATGTCCGTATTCGGTGGGCATATCTACCTCTTCGCCTACTTCGATGATAGATTCTTTTTGCAGGCGGTAGGCTATCATGTCTTTGATGGTGATAACCTTCAAATCATGCTTTCTGGCAAATGCTATAAGTTCTGGCAGACGAGCCATGGTACCATCGTCGTTCATGATTTCCATGAGTGCTCCGGCGGGATAGAGTCCTGCCATGTGACAAAGGTCGATGGCGGCTTCGGTGTGTCCGCATCTGCGAAGTACTCCGTTGTCTTGTGCATAGAGTGGGTTGACATGTCCGGGGCGTCCAAAAGTCTGTGGTGTGGCGTTGGGGTCGGCTAATGCCTTAATGGTGGCAGCGCGGTCATGTGCAGACACGCCAGTCGAGCATCCTTCGATCTTGTCGATGGTGACGGTGAATGGAGTGCCGAGCAGCGAGGTGTTGTCCTGTACTTGGTGTGGCAGGTCGAGTTCGATGCTACGGCTGATGGTGACAGGTGCGCAGAGTACGCCACGTGCGTATTTCAGCATGAAGTTCACCATTTCTGGAGTGATTTTCTCTGCTGCACAGATGAGGTCGCCCTCGTTCTCGCGGTCTTCATCATCTACAACGATGACGAATTTGCCTTCGCGGAAGTCGTGAATGGCTTCCTCTACGGTATTTACTTTGAGTTTCTCCATATTGTAATTTTCTTTTTATACCTTATTTATATATAAATATTATGTTTCTTATGGTTATTGAATTCCTGTTTTGTCGTGATTGTCTAGGTTTTTTTCAGACTATTATAGTCTGTACCTGTTATTTCGGCTATTCGTTTGACAATGAGTTCGTTGTTTGTTGTGATGGCCGTGAGGTCTTTATACAATCGGAACCTGAACTGGCACATGCGGAGGTAGAATATGATGCCTGTTGGTAAGAATATTCCCGTGATGGCGTTGAGCCATTTGCGCCGGAAGGGCCGAGTGTGTGCATGGGTTGCAACGATGGGGAATCTGTTGAGGTAGGTAATGATGGCACGGTCTCGTGTGTTCATCAAATCTCGTATGATGTTTTCCTGCATTTCGTTGATGCGCTCGATGTTCTGGTCGTTGCCTGGACGGAAAAATACCTTGATAGGGTTGGGTAGGCGCAGCAGCCTGTGTTCGGTGTTATACTGTTGTATTTCGTTGTTGATGTGTAATAACAGCTGTGCATCGTTGATGTAGGATGGATCTTCGATGATGACCTCCTTACTGCTGATGTGTCGTTTGGATCTCAGGCCGAGTATGCGCATGAGAATTGATTTGTAGAGGTCGATATTGAATACTACCGAGTCGTTGTTGGCCTTGTAGGTGAAGAATACTGCGATGGGGGTGAGGATTGCTGTTCCCATGAGTTTTCCGAACCATACTGTCCAGTTGTCGTCACGTGCCATTTTCATTCCTGTGTTCTCGAGTATGAAGTATATGATGAACACGATGACTGATATGATTACCGGTATTCCCAGTCCACCCTTGCGGATGATGGCTCCGAGCGGTGCTCCGATAAAGAAGAATATGAGGCACGATAGTGATAGTGTGATCTTGTTGATGGCTTCTATCTCGTGCAATCTTTCGTTTCGGTTGAGATAAGTAGAATAGTCGGCTTTGAAATCGAGGTCTATTGCTGCCATTTGTGCATTGTCGGCAGCTCGCTTGATGACACTCTGTTTGACGTCAACCGGTAGCTTTGTGAAGGCTGAGTCGAAATTGAGTTGTCCTTTACTGATGTCTGCCATGACTTTGAGAGAGTCTTTCTTGTTGAACGAAGGCAGTCGCAGGTAGTTGTTTTGTGCTTCGTGAAAGACTGCGTGTCCTACCGAATCGTTGAATTCCCTAATGGAGTCTAAGTCGTGGAGTATCTGGCGCATGCCTTTTGAGCGTGCGTCAGTGGCTATGCCTCCTGCGTCAGCCATATTGAAGTCGCCGTCGAAGTCGAGTAGGATGCGCTTCTTGGAGAATGTCTCTCGTCGGTAGGGCACATTGGCAGGGCCGGCAATGTCTTGTTGTCTCATGTTTTCAAACCATTCGCCGCTGTAGAGTGTCAGCAGAATGTGTTTCTTCTCTGCGGTGGATTGCATGGTGCCTGAGTCTGCCAGGATGATGGCATGGTCGTCGTAGCCGCCGTTGATGCGGAATATCATGAGTCCGTAGAGTTTTCCTGTGTTGAGGTCTTTTTTCTGAACGTAGATATTTGAACCGCTTACGCCATCATAGAAGATTCCTTCTGGGATTTCCACTTCGGGGTTTTTCTGCTTCATCGACATGAGCAGTTGTCGGAATGACACGAACGACTCTGGTCCCACTACTTCTTGGAAATAGAACGAAATGCAACTGATGCAGCAGACAATGGCGATGAGTGACCGCATGGACTGTATGAGTGAGATTCCGGCAGCTTTGATGGCGGTAAGTTCTGAGCTCTCACCGAGGTTGCCGAAGGCAATGAGTGAACTTAGAAGAATGGCAAGAGGGAAGGCCTGAGGCATGAGCATCAGTCCCATATACCAGAAAAACTGTGCCAGAATATCGAGCGACAGTCCTTTTCCGATCAGTTCGTCCACGTATCGCCATAAGAACTGCATCATAAGCACGAACTGGCAGATGAAGAAGGTTCCTACGAATAGCAGTCCAAACTGCTTAGCGATAAATATGTCTAATTTCTTAATTCGAAACATTCATGAATGTGCTTTCAGACTGCAAAATTACTATAAAAATGTCAGAGCACGGCAATAATTTCGTTTTTTTTATCGTTTCAGGCGCATATATAATGTATGGCCATGGTTTTATGGTCGTCGTGAAGGGTGTGCGACTATAGTCCGCTGACACGGTGCAGGCGCTCCATGTTGTCGTCCCAAAGGTTGCTGAGGTCGTCGATGTCCTCGTCGTCGGCATAGTCGGTAATGACAAGATTGATGTGTCCGGTCAATTCGCTCTGTTCGATGCGTATTTCCCAGTATGCCTGTGGGTCTACTTCCTGATAGTCCCATTTTAGTCGGATATAACAGGGCTTGACGATTTCCAATACTTCTGAGACTTTTGTGTCGCGTTCAGTCCAGGGTTTTCCCCAGGTAAAGGTCCAGTGGTTTCCGTCTTCCGTCACGCTGTCTGCAAGCCATTTTTGCATGCCTGCTGCATTACCAATCATGTCCCAAACTATTTTTGGCGATTTTGCTGAAACGGAGTATTCTTTCTTTAGAATATGCATGGTTTCTTCGTTTTTTGGTTTGTTTCTGTTGCAAAAATACAAAAAAACACTGAAATAGCAATGTTTTTTTTGAAAAAAATTTTGGTATTTAAAAAGATTGTATTACCTTTGCACCCGCTTAACAGCCAATGGCGGGGTAGCTCAGCTGGTTAGAGCGTCGGATTCATAATCCGGAGGTCGAGGGTTCGGGTCCCCCTCCCGCTACTGAATAATTTAAATTGTCCTTTGCAATTGTAATGGTTGCAAAGGTTTTTTTGTTTCAATTCTAAGTGAGCGCAACTCGCTCTTGTCATCCTTTCTTCGGCTCACCCGATAAATCTTCTCCTAATGTCCTCCCATTCTTGTTCGCAAGTTTTGGAACTTTATTTGGGACTTACTTGGGACTTACTTCGGACATATTGCGAAAGTATCGATGTCGGCTTATTGACGATTAGTCCCGAACGCATCCCGAACGCATCCCGAACGCATCGGTGCGCTAATAGATTGATGAAAATAGAGATTGCCCTTCAGTTTGAAAAACCTTGGTTGCAATATGTTTGCAGACTGTAAATCGCTTCTCTTTGGAGCCTATGTAAATGGCTCGTGACCTATTCCATATCAGTAAAATGCGATAAAACCCGATTTTTTTCATAAAACAAGATACAATGTGGCGTCTTTTTTGTAATTTTGCAGAGCGTTTTGAGAAACGCAGGTTTAGACAAACATTATAACGTTATATCATTTTATGGCAGATTCAAAGAAAATTAAGACAGCGCTGATCTCCGTGTTCCATAAAGATGGACTCGAAGAACTGCTTAAAAAACTCAACGAAGAGGGCGTAAAGTTCCTCTCTACTGGCGGTACACAGACCTTTATCGAAAGCCTCGGCTATGCATGTGAAAAGGTAGAAAATGTAACAACCTATCCTTCTATTCTTGGCGGACGTGTCAAGACTTTGCATCCTAAAGTGTTTGGTGGAATCCTCGGTCGTCGCGACAATGAAGGTGACCGCGAGCAAATGGCACAATATGAGATACCCGAGATCGACCTCGTTATTGTGGACCTCTATCCTTTCGAGCAGACTGTAGCCAGTGGCGCAAGCGATGCCGATATTATCGAGAAGATTGATATAGGCGGTATTTCGCTCATCCGTGCAGGAGCCAAGAATTTCAACGACGTAGTTATCGTGCCTTCAAAGGCAGAATATAGTGTGCTGCTCGACATCCTCAACAAGCAGGGTGCAGAGACCACCAAGGAGCAGCGCCGCATGTTCGCTACTCGTGCTTTCGGCGTCAGCAGCCATTACGACACCGCTATTCATGCGTGGTTCGAGAAATAAGCATACTACAATTTAACGAACGAAACAGACTAATATGGGATTTTTTAGCTTTGTCCAGGAAATAGCCATGGACCTTGGAACGGCAAACACCATCATTATCAGTGATGATAAGATCGTTGTTGATGAGCCGTCCGTAGTGGCTCTCGATCGCCGCACCGACAAGATGATTGCCGTAGGCAATGAGGCCAAGATGATGTATGAGAAGACTCATGAGAATATTCGCACCATCCGTCCTTTGCGCGACGGTGTGATTGCCGACTTCTCTGCCTGCGAGCAGATGATGCGCGGACTTATCAAAATGGTGCATACTGGTTCAAGACTCTTCTCACCCTCACTCCGTATGGTCATCGGTGTACCTTCGGGATCCACCGAAGTAGAACTTCGTGCCGTTCGCGACTCAGCAGAACATGCCGACGGACGTGACGTATATCTGATTTTCGAACCCATGGCAGCAGCCATCGGTATCGGTATTGATGTTGAGGCACCAGAAGGTAACATGATTGTTGATATAGGTGGTGGCTCTACCGAAATTGCAGTAATCTCACTCGGCGGTATCGTCAGCAACAACTCCATCCGTACTGCCGGCGACGACCTTACTGCCGATATTCAGGAATATATGGCACGTCAGCACAATGTGAAAGTCAGCGAGCGAATGGCAGAGCGTATCAAGATCAACGTAGGTTCTGCCCTTACCGATCTTGGTAGCGAAGCCCCTGAGGATTATGTTGTGCATGGACCTAACCGCATTACCGCATTGCCCATGGAAGTGCCCGTATGCTATCAGGAGATTGCGCATTGTATTGACAAAACTATCGCCAAGATTGAGAATGCAGTACTCTCAGCACTTGAGAACACTCCACCTGAACTGTATGCCGACATCGTTAAAAACGGTATCTATCTCTCAGGTGGTGGAGCACAGTTGCGAGGACTCGATCGTCGTCTGACAGACAAGATCAATATTCCATTCCACGTAGCAGAAGATCCATTACACTCAGTAGCAAGAGGTGCTGGCGTCGCTCTGAAGAATATCAACCGTTTCTCATTCTTGATGCGATAACACGAAATGCAAAACCTGCTGGAGTTTCTGCAAAAGTACCATCATTGGTTTCTTTTCGTATTGCTTGAAATCGTCAGCCTTGTATTGCTGTTCCGATACAACAGCTATCAAGGTAGCGCATGGCTATCATCAGCCAACGCCGTGGCAGGACATGTCAATAGCGAAAGAGCAAGGGTGGAATCGTTCTTCTCGCTCACCAAGGTCAATAAAGACCTTACCTTGCGCAATTTCTACCTTGAAAGACAGGTGACACAGCTGCGAAAACTATATGCCGAGCTTACCGGCGATACAACCGCAGCAGAACGACAGGAACTCCAAATGCTCAGCCATTATGAGCTCATACCGGCCAAAGTGGTTACCAATGAGCTCAACCGTCCAGACAACCTGATGACCATCGACCGTGGAGCAGCCGATGGCGTCGAGGTTGGAATGGGTGTGGCATGCGGACAGGGAATTGTTGGCATTACTTATCTCGTCTCCGACCATTATTCCGTCCTCATCCCAGTACTCAATACTACTTCGCGCATCAGTTGCGCCATACGAGGAAGAGGATATTTCGGCGTATTACGATGGGATGGAAAAGATCCTAACGTAGCCTATCTTGAAGATATTCCCCGACATGCACGTTTTAATCGAGGAGATAAGGTGGAAACCAACGGATACTCCAGCATCTTCCCACCAGGAGTTATCGTAGGAAAGGTTAGCACAGTCTATAACTCTGCCGACGGACTATCATATCGCGTCAAGGTGGAACTCTTTACCGACTTCGGTTGCATTCGCGACGTTGTCGTCATTAGCGATAAAACCATCGGGGAACGCACACGGCTGCTTCAGGCTGCACGCGATTCCCTCAAACTTAATGTGAAGGAATAAAAAGGCAAATGTCTATCGATGTGTTGAAACGGGCAGGACTGTTCATCGCCTATGTCTTGGTACAGGCGATGGTACTCGGGCGTATCCATCTCTTCGGATTTGCTACCCCGTTGCTTTATGTCTATTTCGTGGTCAAATTCCCACGCAACTACCCTAAATGGGGAATCCTTGTATGGAGTTTCTCGCTTGGATTGGCTATCGACATCTTCTGCAACACTCCTGGGGTGGCAGCAGGAGCTCTGACACTTATCGGAGCTTTGCAACCTTATATCTTCCAACTCTTCGTGCCACGAGATTCTGTTGACGATCTTGTACCAGCCATCCGGACAATCGGATTAGCTAAGTTTGCATACTACGTCACCATACTCGTCCTGGCCTACTGTATTGTATTCTTCTCGCTTGAAACATTCTCATATTTTGATATAGTGGAATGGATGATGTGTGTATTTGGTAGCGCTGTATTTACTTTAGCGCTGATAATGACTTTCGAGAGCGTTAGAGGATAAATATATGAAGGATTTCGAACTCGATTACAGACACTTTGTTATCGGCGGAGTAGCCATACTCATCGTCGTTATCTATATCATACGCCTCTTCTTTCTGCAGATTATGAGTGATGACTACAAGAAGAATGCCGACTCAAACGCATTCCTCAAACAGGTGGAATATCCATCACGTGGTGTCATTACCGACAGACATGGAAAACTGCTCGTCTATAATCAACCCGCATACGACGTCATGGTCGTGGTCAACGAAGCGAAAAACCATCTCGACACCCTCGAACTCTGCAAAGCACTCAATATTACTAAAGAGGAGTTTGACTTGCGCATGAACAATCTTAAAGACCGCTCAAAAAATCCAGGTTACAGTCGGTTCACACAGCAGATGTTCATGAGCCAATTATCAGACAAGGACTTCTCTGTCTTTCAGGAGAAAATGTTTCGTTTCCCAGGATTCTATGTTCAAAAGCGAAGCATCCGACAATATCAGTATCCTTATGCAGCCCATGTACTTGGAGATGTGGCAGAGGTTTCGCCATCGGATATTGAAGAAGACAATTACTATATCCCAGGTGACTACATCGGAAAATTGGGAGTAGAGAGAAAATACGAAAAACAATTGCGAGGTGAGAAGGGGATGAAAATCCTGCTTCGCGATGCTCATGGCAGAATACAAGGACGTTATCAGAATGGCGCACTCGATAGGCGCCCCGTTCCGGGAAAGAACCTTACCCTTTCTATTGATGCAGACTTGCAGGCTTTGGGCGAGCGACTAATGGAAGGAAAAATAGGAAGTATCGTTGCCATCGAACCCTCTACAGGTGAAGTGCTCTGCATGGTGTCTTCGCCATCTTATGATCCAAGAAGCATGGTAGGACGTCAACGTTCAAAAAATCATCGAATCTTGACCGCAAGCCCACTTAAACCATTGCTAAACCGAAGCATTATGGGACAGTATCCGCCAGGTTCTACTTTTAAAACCACACAAGGACTAACCTTCGCTTCGGAGGGTATTATTAGTCCTGCCCATACCGCATTCCCTTGTTCTCATGGCTTCAACTTCAAAGGACTTCATGTGGGATGTCACGGCCATGCTTCACCCCTAAGCCTTGTTCCTGCACTATCCACATCTTGTAATGCCTACTTCTGTTGGGGACTCTATTATATGATGGGAGCCAAGAGTAAATATGGATCTGTACAGAATGCTATGAACCGTTGGCGCGACTATATGGTGAGCATGGGATTTGGCTACCGTCTCGGTATCGACCTGCCAGGTGAGAAACGAGGACTAATACCTAATGCAGATTTCTATGACAACGCCTATCGTGGATCGTGGAACGGACTGACTATTATTTCTATATCCATTGGCCAAGGTGAGGTTAATGCCACACCATTACAAATAGCCAATCTCGGTGCTACAATAGCCAATAGAGGATACTTCTATGTGCCCCATGTAGTGCGGAAGGTACAAGACGAACCTCTTGACACACTCTATAGACGCCGCCATTATACCATGGCCAAACGCCAAGCCTACGATTATGTAGTAGCAGGAATGCGGTCATCGGCTGTTGGTGGAACATGTCGTGAGCTCTCACGTTACGATATTAATGCATGCGGAAAGACAGGTACGGCACAGAACCGAGGTCATGACCACTCGGTATTTATGGGTTTCGCCCCAATGGACAATCCAAAAATTGCCGTTGCCGTCTATGTAGAGAACGGTGGATGGGGAGCCACATATGGTGTACCTATCGGTGGCTTGATAATGGAACAGTATATTCACGGCAAACTCTCAGAAGCTTCGATGAAGCGTGCTGAAGAGTTCCAACATAGACATATAGCTTATGGCAACATCGGCAGGTAGAAGACAAGGCAATAGTGTGTTGCGTTCCATCGACTGGTGGACGATATTGATATATATCGCTCTCCTGTCGTTTGGCTGGATTAGCGTATGTGGAGCCAGCTATGATTATGGTGACACAGACATCTTCAGTCTGAGCACTCGTTCGGGTATGCAGATTATCTGGATAGGCACTTCTATTACGTTGGGCTTCGTCATATTGATGTCCGATGACAGGTTCTACGACACTTTTGCCTATGTCATCTATGCGCTATTGTTGTTGTTGCTCTTTGCTACTATATTCAATCCCCATCAGATTAAAGGTTCTCGATCGTGGTTGGTATTAGGTCCACTACGCTTACAACCTGCGGAATTTGCAAAGTTTGCCACGGCTTTGGCTTTGTCGAAGTTTATGTCAACCTATGGTTACAACATTCATCAATGGAAACATTTTGCTGCTACATTAGCAATCATCCTGTTGCCTATGATGTTTATCGTGCTTCAACGTGAGACAGGATCAGCATTGGTTTATCTTGCTTTCTTCCTGATGTTCTATCGTGAAGGAATGCCCGGTTCTATTCTGTTTACTGGTGTTGCCGCCGTTATCTATTTCGTAGTAGGCATTCGTTATGCAGACGTTTACCTTGCAGGCTCACCGACCAGTGTCGGAAAGTTTGTGGTGTTATTGCTTATCCAACTGTTTACAGCCGGCTTGGTATGGGTCTATGGCAATAACAGACGATTGGCATGGCGCATTGGATGGATAAGTCTTGGCATTACTCTTTGCTCTCTCATGTTGCTACGTTTGCCTTTCGATATTGTCTATATCCAGTTGATAATGACCTTCATACTTGTTGGTTATCTTGTTTGGGAGGCATTGGGCACACGTTTACGCAACTATTATTTCATAGCTCTCTTTACCTTGGGCTCCGTCTTTTTCTTTTATGGTGCCAGCTTTATCCTTAACAATGTGATGGAGCCACACCAACGAACACGTATCAATGTGCTATTGGGATTGGAGGAAGACCTTAAGGGTGCTGGCTATAATGTGCATCAGAGTGAGATAGCCATCGGTTCTGGTGGACTTGAAGGCAAGGGCTTTCTGAATGGTACGCAAACAAAATTGAAGTTTGTGCCAGAGCAGGATACCGATTTTATTTTCTGTACTGTAGGTGAAGAGGAAGGTTTCTTGGGATCTGCAGGAGTTTTGTTGCTGTTTCTTGCACTTGTTTTGCGACTTATAAAATTGGCTGAGCGTCAACCGTTTCGATTTGGTCGTATTTATGGTTATTGCGTGTTGAGCATATTCCTATTCCATGTCTTTATCAATGTAGGCATGGTATTGGGACTGACACCAGTTATCGGTATTCCACTTCCGTTCTTCAGTTATGGTGGTTCTTCACTATGGGGATTTACCATATTACTATTTATCTTCCTGCGCCTTGATGCCGGAAGAAATCTCATTCGCTCATAACCATATGATGCTAATTGAAATCAAATAGACAACTTCTGTGTTTGGTTATTGGCGTATTAGGGTGACCCCAATGTCGGTAATGCCAGGTAGCATTTCACGCTTCATATCGTGCCGTATGGTGATGTGAAGTGAGTCTTCTGCTTCTAATGGTATTGTGGCGAGTTTGAACTCGTATTGGTAATGGCTCACGCCTTGTCCTTTGACATTACCGTTATGGTCTATAAGTTTGCAGTTGAGTGTGTCTCTATAGTTTTTTCCCGATTTTACTGCTGTTTGATCTACAATGAGTGTGAGTCCCATAAACGGGTATTCTCCGGTGATGCGCAATCCTACTTTTTCCTGATAATTGCCACTTATTTCAAGGGGAGAAACATCAAACGAAATAGTGTCGTTACGTTCCCATCCTTTTGTTGGTACATGTTCATAATGACTATACACCATATTGAGGTTGCAAGCAGCAACCAACAATATGGTGGATAGGGTCATAGTGTATCGTATCAGTTTACGCATTTTCGTTGTTGTCCTGATGTCTTGGCTTGTGCTGTTGAGGCTGTTGCTGCTTGTTGCGGCGCTGTTGGCCGTTACCTTGTTGGCGGTTAGGGCGAGGGCCGCGTTGCTCGCCGTTAGGCTGGCGTGGACCTTCGCTTTGTGGCTTAGGAACATTACCTTGCCCGCGTCGGTTGTCGTTTTGTGGGCGCTGGTTGTTGTTGGGTTGTTGTCCTGCATGGTCTTGCTGCCGAAGTGCGCTGTTGTCAGCAGATTTCTTAGCTGGTTTTTTCTTCTTTTTCTTGCTCTTATCGAAGCGATTGATGTTCTCCTGAGTAGCCAGGTCGAGCGATCTTTTATCGTTTTGCTTCTGTTCGCCTTCTACGAGAGACAATGGCTTTTCGCCCTTGCGGTTCATTTCTATGATTTGTTTGGCACGTTCTGCGGTGATGGTTTCCAAGTTTGCTGCCAAGTTTTTGTCGGTCGAGTAGGTGACGAGACCTGCCAAAATATCGGTTTTGAAGAGGTGATATTCAGCGTCCTGAGTAATCAACACGATGTCTTTTGAAGGCAGTTTTCTACTTGCCTCTACGTAGTCATCGACTTCATAGTTAAGGCAACATTTGAGTTTGGCGCACATACCAGCCAGTTTTTGGGGATTGAGTGAGATGTCTTGGAAGCGTGCTGCACTGGTACCAACGCTTACAAAGTTCTTCATCCAAGTGGCGCAACAGAGTTCTCTGCCGCATGGTCCTGTTCCACCGATGCGTCCAGCCTCCTGTCGTGCACCGATCTGTTTCATCTCGATACGTACGTGGAAGGTGGCTGCGAGGTCTTTGATAAGCTGTCTGAAATCTACTCGCTCGTCAGCGATATAGTAGAAGATGGCCTTGTTGCAGTCGCCTTGATACTCTACGTCACCGATTTTCATCTTCAACCCAAGGTTTTTGGCTATCTGACGACTCTCAATCATGGTGGCGTGTTCGCGGCTTTTGGCTTCTTTAAATTTATCCATGTCCACCGGGCGTGCTATTCTGTAGATACGCTTGATGTCATCTGCACTTTTCAGATGTGCCTTCTGCACCTGCAATTTTACCAGTCTTCCTGTTAGTGTTACCACGCCGATGTCGTGTCCAGGATTGGCTTCTACTGCCACAACGTCGCCTTTCTTAAGCTCCAATTTGTTGACGTTGTGGTAATATCCCTTACGTGTGTGCTTGAATTGCACTTCTACCAAGTCGGTAGTATCGATATTGCCCGGTACGTCAGCGAGCCAGTCGTAGGTATTCAACTGTCGGTCTTGACGCCCCACAGCCTGGTGACAGAGTCCGCGTGTGCAACCTGTTTTTATTTCGAGGTCTTTTGCTTTTTCCATGCTTTATATGATGTATTGAATGTATGCTAATGCTTTTGTTATTGTTGCTTGATGATATGTTGGTGTTCTTTTCCGAGCGGATAGTTATTTCTGTATGAGTAGCACAATCATTTGTATGGCGAGATGGAAGAATACGATTTTTGCATTTGCATTTTGTCCGATGTCGCGTATGGCGAGTGTGATGAGATCGCTGATTTCTATCACATTGGCTTCGTTAATGTATCGTGCGAATTTTTTTGCGAAGTCTTCTTCGCGCTCTGTCATATAGCAGAGGTCGCGTTCGCCAAAGTTGTACATGAAGTTTTCGCGTACCAATCGCAGGGCATATTCAAGGAATCGCTTCTGTTTCTCTCGTCCTGCTGTTGCCATTCGTTCGCTCCATGTTTTCATGTCCTTTACCCGTCTAGCGTATGCCATACGCATCAAGGTTTGAAACATATCCAGGAAGAACTCGTTTTCTGAGTCAGCCTTTAGTGCTTCCAAGGCTTTCAGCCAACTGCCTCCTGCCATGTGTGCCACTCGTTCTGCCTTATCGGTCATGAGTCCACGCTGTTCTATGAGAGCATCTGTTATGTCTTTGTCGGCAATGCGTTTCACGTCGATACGTTGTACGCGGCTACGAATAGTTTCCAACAAACGGTCTGGAGCTTCGCAAACGAGCAGGAAAACGGTCTGTTGCGGCGGTTCTTCGAGCAGTTTCAGTATTTTGTTGGCACATTCTATGTTCATTCGTTCCGGTAGCCAGATAAGGCTTATTTTGTAGCCGCCTTGACTCGATTTTAACGAGAGTTTATGCGACAGAGCATCGCTTTCTCCTGCGGTGATGATGGCTTGTTGGTTGGCTGCGCCCATGTGTTCCATCCATTCGGTCATGGTGAAGTAAGGTCCGCCTTTAATCATATCGTGCCATTGTCGTATGAAATCGTCAGACACTGGTTTGTGGTCTGCGCTCATAGATGGCAATTTGATGGTAGGAAAGGTAAAGTGCAAGTCGGGATGCTCCCATTTTGCCAACATGGCAGCATCGTTGGCATTGCGTCTGAGCAGGTGTGCGGCAAAAGCCATAGCTAATGCCATTTTTCCACATCCCATCGGTCCGCAGAGCATGATGGCATGCGGCAGGCGTTGTTCGTCCACCAGTTGTAGCAGTCGCTGTTGTGCTTCTTGCTGTCCTATCACCTGTTCAAATCCTGTCATAACAGTCGTTTAGTTATCTCTACCACCGAGTCAACGGCCGATACAGTATAGAAGTGGATATTCTGAATGCCGTGAGCGTAGAGCTCCTGACACTGTGCGGTAGTCCATTCGATACCCAATTGTCGGGCCTGTTCGTCTGTTTTACATTTGACAATCTCTTTGGCAAGTGCCTCGGGAATGTCGCAATGGAATGTTTTGGGTACTACGGTCAACTGGCTGAGTTTAGCCATTGGCTTGATACCTGGTATGATGGGAATGGTGATTCCCATTTGTCTTGCCTTCTCTACAAAGTCGAAATATTTCTCATTGTCGTAGAATAGCTGTGTTACTGCATATTGTGCGCCCAGCTCCTGCTTTTGCTTGAGATACTCCATGTCGCGTTCCAAGTTTGGCGCTTCTTCATGTTTCTCAGGATAGCTTGCCACTCCAAATTCAAATTTGGTGCCTGGGTGTTTGATGGTAGTGCCGTCTGCAAAAGTGCCATTGTTGAATCGTACCACTTGTTCTATGAGGTCGGTGGTGTGCGCATGTCCTCCTGGAGTGGGGGTGAATCGGCTGTCTTCTTTGGCTTTGTCACCTCTGAGGAGCATGAGGTTTTGTATGCCAAGGAATTGTAGATCGAGCAGTTCATATTCAATGTCCTCAATGGTCATACCGCTACATATCACGTGTGGTACTACAGGAATGTTGTAGCGTTGCTGTATGGCAGCTGCAATGGCCACTGTGCCTGGGCGTCTGCGGAGGCGAAGTCGCTCAAATTGCCCATTTTTCAATTCCCTGTAAATATATTCGCTGTGATGTGTTGTGATGTTGATGAAACCGGGGTTGAATACCGCCAATTTGTCTATTGTTCTGAACAGTGCTTCGGTGCCGTTGCCTTTCAACGGTGGAAGCACTTCGAAGGAGAATCCGCGCTCTCCGTTATTTTGTTTGATATACTCTGTTACTGTCATTCTTCGTTACTATACACAATTCGCTACAAAATTACAACAAAATGTGCTAATGACCAAAAGTATTCGCTGTTTTCATTTGATATACGTGCTTTTCCGCGACCGTTTTCGATTGAAAACATGTTGTTTAATGCTTGAAGAGACGCTTACCTTTAGTTATCATCTCCAGACGACCGAAAACTCACCTAAAGGTTTTATTAAATAGCTTTGATATTTGGATATCTTGATAGTTGTAAAAAAAAACAGGCGGCAAAACCTGTATCTCTTGGTTTTGTCGCCTGTCAAACGTGTATAATTGATGATTGAGTATGAGTCCTTTTTAGAACGGGCGCTTGGCTTTTGGCTTCATGTCTTTGTCCGATGAGGCATAGAGGCCTATGCATGCTCCGATAAATCCGCCACTCTTCTGGGTGCTGAGGTTAGAACCGTCAACACCGCGTGCCAGTATCATCCATTCGCCATTGCCTTCAGCATAGAAGAAATCATAGTAGCGGTCGTGGGCTTCCACTTTCAATTTCAATGTCCCGTTTCCGATGTAAGCTGATGCAATGGGCATGGTGAATCGCTCACTGCGTGTCAAGGTGATCATAGTTTTACCACCAACTAGTGTCTTACCGAATACGATGTTGTGGTCTTCTTTCTGTAACAAAGCAATACCTGCAATGTCCTTATCGTTGCGAGGAGTGAAGTCGAGCGTAGTTTCTGCAGTAAATGTGCCATGTTGCTGACGTGCCCAAACGGCAGAAAGTGGTTCACGCTGGTAGATATTGCCCGGCATCAGAGTCAATGTGAGATGTCCGTCGCCAGTTTTCCAGAAACCTTCTGAGTTTCTCAGGCGCATCCATCTGCTGTCGAGAGTAGCCTTGTCGAAATGGTCTTCGTAAGTAAAGTTGCCACTGAAATAATTGTTTTCAGTAGGTTTCAAACCAGCTTTTTCTCCCACAGGGCTTATGGCTTTGTTGGGTTCAAGAATGGTAGGCCATCCGTCTTTCCATGTCACAGGTAACAGGTATGTGTCGCGTCCTGTGTTGTACATGTCCTGCTCGTAGGGGCGGCAGCCAAGGAATACAGCCCACCAATTTCCCTTTTCATCCTCAACAAGATCAGCATGTCCGGCACTTGAAACAGGGTTCTGACGGTCAGCCTTCAGGCCTGTGCGCTGTGTGAGGATGGGGTTGTGTGGACATTCTTCCCAAGGACCATTAGGATTTTTGGCTCTGAGAATTACCTCGCTGTGCCAGGGGCCTGTGCCGCCTTCTGCGCACATCAGATAATAGTATTTCTTATATTTAAAGAGGTGTGGACCTTCAATCCAAATAGGACGTTCTTCTACATGTGTTCCTCCGCGCAATATCTCTTTGAAGTCACCTTTGATACTGTCGCCTTTCACGTCAAATTCGAACATTCGGATTGACCGTTGTCCTTCATAGTCGGCACCGCCAACTACAGGACCGTTGTGTACGATATATCCCTTGCCGTTGTCATCAAAGAAGAATGATGGGTCAATACCGTCAATCTTTGGCAGGTAGATAGGTTCGCTCCATCCGGCAGCTGGATTTTTGGTCTTGACAAAGAAGTTGCCGGCTCCTACATTAGTGGTAATCATATAGAACGTCTTATTCTTCTTGTTGTAACTGATGGCAGGTGCAAAGATACCGCCTGATACATTCTGTCCTTTCAGAGGAACCTGCGATGGGCGGTCGAGTACGTGTCCGGCAGGTGTCCAATTAACGAGATCCTTACTGGTAGATAGAGGAACACCAGGGAAGAAAGTGAATGAAGAGTTGACCAGATAGTAAGTGTCTCCTACACGGCATATTGACGGGTCTGGATAGAAACCTGCCAGGATAGGGTTGTAATACTGGTGTGTACGGTCAATAGACTCACTAAACCGGCTGTCGTTGCCGGTGTAACGGAAGTTGGAAAACTGTGCCGTTTGTGCCGATGCCGTTGTGGCTATTGCCATGGCGATGGTGGCGATAATGTTTCGTCTCATGTGCTATGATATTGTTTAACTGTTAGCATTAAGTTATCGATGCTGCAAAGTTACACATTTCATTGCACACAGGCATTTTTCCTTGTTACGGAAAGTTTGTGCTATTGCCCATTTTTGCTTTTTAGCATATATTCCTTGTTACGAAAAGTTTATGCTATTGTTCATTTCCATTATTCATGTATTCTCGTGGTGAGCAACCATATAGGTTTTTAAACATTGTGCTGAAGCTTGCAGCATTAGAGAATCCGCAGAGATACATCACTTCGGTAATGTTGCGCTTGGAGGTGCGCAGCATCTTAGCAGCCTGTTTCAGTCGGATGTTACGCACAAAGCTGTGTGGTGTTTGGTTGGTCAGCTCCTTCATTTTGCGGTGCAGGTGTACACGACTGATACCAACTTTCTGTGCTATAATATCTACGCTGAGGTCTGAATCGCTGAGGTTCTCGTTGATTACTTGCATGATGCGTTCCATCAAAGCTTCGTCTGGTGTCTGTACCGTAACCTCTTCGATGCGTGATTCCTGACTTTCGTTGCCATTGAATTTATTGCGGAGTGTGCGTCGTGTAGTCAGTAGATTGATGACTGTGCGACGCAAGATGTCCATATTGAAAGGTTTCAGAATATAGGCATCTGCACCGGTTTCAAGGCCTTCCAACTGATCTTCTTCTCGGCTTTTTGCTGTAAGCAGGATGACGGGGATGTGGTTGGTATTGACATTGGCTTTGATTTTTGAGCAGAGCGTCATACCGTCCATTTCCGGCATCATCACATCTGATATAATCAAATCGGGTTGCAATTTAACTATTTCGAGTAGCGCTTCCTTGCCGTTATGATAGGTTAGTACCTTGAAATCATCGGCAAATTGTGTGCATAGAAAGTCTCGGATATCGTCTTCGTCTTCGACGATAGCCAGTGTGGCTTTTCCTCCTTTGGTGTTATTTGTTAGTTCTTCTGCCTCCGTCTGGGGGGTGGTCTCCATAGTCATTGCCCGATTGTTTTCCAGTTCCATCTCTTGCAATAGGGTAGGCTCGTCTTTTATGTCTTCTTCGTTGACCATCTCCTCTGGCTTGAGGTGTGCATTACCTAATGGAATACGGATAGTAAACTCGCTACCATGGGTGAAGTCGGATCCCTCTGACTCTTCGTTGTTTCTTGCCACGATGGTGCCATAGTGAAGTTCTACAAGTGAACGGGTAAGGTCCAATCCGATTCCTGTGCCGATATTGCGGTCGTTGGGATTGGTCGGACTTTGATAGAAACGCTGGAATATGGTTTCTATTTTATCTTTTGGTATGCCTATACCATTGTCTTTTACAGAAATATAGGCATGGTGTTCGGTATGTGTAAGTCGGATGATAATATGACCTCCGGTGGGTGTAAACTTGAAAGCATTCGACAGTACATTCATGATTACTTTGTCGAAATTGTTGCGGTCAATCCATACTGGGAGTGTTTCCGAGTCGTGTTCAAACTCGAAGGTGATGTTTTTGTTGGTGGCTTGTTGTAGGAAGAGTTTGTATTCATCGTTGATGAAAGCCACGAGGTCTGTCTGACTCATGTGCATGGTCATTTGTCCCTTGTCAATCTTTCGCAGGTCCATCATTTGATTGATGAGGTGTAGGATGCGCTCAGAGTTTTTCCTGATAATCTCGTAGATACCTTGCCGTTGCGGGTCTTTGTCGTCTTTGATAAGTGAGAGCAACGGAGTGATGATGAGTGTCAGCGGTGTGCGTATCTCATGGCTGATGTTCATAAAGAAACGTAGTTTGGCTTCGCCCATTTCTTCGGCATGGATGTGGTTTTGTAGTAGCATGCGGTCTTGCTCCAGTTTGTGTCGATGCTTCATGTATGTCCATAATAGCAACATGGCAATGATGAAGTAGATGAATCGTGCCAAAACGCTGGCATACCATGCTGGATGTATTTCTACTGTAAATTCACGTATGGGAGTTTCTTGCTGATTGTTGATGGCTTTGACACGGAAGTTGTATGTCCCTGCTGGCAAGTGTGAGAATGTCACCTCGTTGATACCTGGTTGCATGAAGTGCCAGTCTTCTCCGTTGATGCTGTAGGCATAGGCAATTTGCTCCGTATTATTATAGGTGAGGGCAGAAAACTGTAGGGTGAAAGAGTTGTCATCGTGTGCCAAATCAAATTTCTTAGAGTAGAATACGCGTTCTTCAGTAATGGTATAGCTGCCCGATTCCATGCCGGGATATACGGTGCGGTTGCCTACGATGAGGCGTGATATACATACGTTTGCTTTCCAAGAGTGTAGTTTTAGCTTGAGTGGATCAAACCAGTTGAGACCTCCGGTTCCTCCGAGCAGTAGCAATCGACCGCCATCAGCGGCAAAAACTGCTCCGTCGCTAAACTCATTGCTTTGCAGTCCGCTTTCTAAGAAATAGTTGTTGGTTTTTCCCGTTTTCACATGCAGTCGGCATAAGCCATGTATGGTGCCGATCCAAATATCGCCACGTGCATCTTCCGTCACAAAGGCAATGCTGTTGTCGGGCAGTCCGTTGTCTGTATTGTAGAGCTTTGCTTCTGTACTTCCGTTGGAATAGCAATATACTCCATTTTCTGTTCCATACCACACGTTGCCTCTGCTGTCTGCAAAAACACAATGTGAGAACGATCCGTAATTGACGCAGTTTGTGGAGAATTTGCTTACCCAGTTGTTTGTGGCAATATCCATGCATGCCAAACCTACCGATGTGGCAACGTAGATATATTTATGGTCGGGCGACAGCGCAAGTTTCATGATATAGTCGTTGGGAATACTATTGATATGTCTGTCGCTGTCGGCTTTTGGTAATTGCCTGAATATTTTCAGGCTGCCGTCGGGCCGGCGACATATCAGTCCACTTCCCATAGTGCCTATCCAGATATTCCCGTTGCGGTCTGCTTTTATGTCAAAGACGCTGGAGTTTTTTCCTAAAGGCAAATCAAAGTTGTGGTAGTTGCCAGATGGATCTACGTATCCGCATCCGTCTTCATAGTTTCCTACCCAGATATTGCCATGTAAGTCTTCGCAGAGTGAAAGAATGGCCAACGGTTGTTTCACTACATGGGTTGAAGATATTGGCATTGAGGTGCCGAAGTGCAGTCGGTAAAGTCCGTCTTTGTCGGTTCCTACCCATACTGATCCGTCTTCGCTTCGTAGCACGCTTGTCACACTGTTCTCGCCTATCATGTTTCGAGAGCCTAAGCGGAATCCCATATATCCGAACTCGTAGGGTCTGGTGGGTTGCATGAATACACCTTTCTGAAACATACTCATCCAGATGTTTCCTTCTGCATCTTCGATGATGCTTGTCACTTTTGTTTTACTCAGATTGATGCGGTTGCAGAAAAACGGATTGTTGGTCAGTTTTCCTGTAGCAGGTTCATAGACGTAGAGTCCTTCGCCGTTGCACCCAATGTAGATGTTGTCATTGTGTGCAATATAGATGTTGTTGATGGCTAAGCCTGCCGTACCAGCCACATGGGTGAATCGGTCTGTCTGTGGTGCCATGACAAATAGCCCTTGTCGCAAGGTGGCTACGTAGATGTTGCCTTGTCGGTCTTCGGCTATCTCGCGTATCTGCAAACCAGCAGTTCCTGGTACATGCATGGTCACTTTTCCACTGGTTTCCTGTCTGAGTACGTCTCCATCGGAACAAACCATCCATAGCCTGTTGTTATGATCTTCGAAAGTAAAATTTATATATTTATATTGGTCGATGACTCCACCTATGCTTTCCGCCTTGTTTTTGTCAATTACACGCAGCAAACCAAAGCCAGAAGTGCATACGAGCACATCGCCATTGTTGCGTGTATAGATATATTGGATATAGGTGGTAATCTCTTTTCCGTTTACCAGCATAGGTATTTTTCTAAACTCATAACCGTCGTAGATGAACAGATTGTTGTTGGTTCCAAGGTAGATGTTACCTTCATGATCCTGTCCCATGCAGTTCACGTAGTTGTTGATGTTGTGTCCGTTCTTGTCGGTACTATTCATCACGGTGAAGTTGTAGCCGTCGTAGCGGTTGAGTCCGTTTCGTGTAGCAATCCAAATAAAACCGCGTTTATCTTGTAATACTTGGTTGGCAAAGTTGCTCGACAATTGGTTGTCTGTATCGAATAGTTTTCCTATCTGTGCACTCATCGGCATCAGAAACAGGCTGATGATAAGTGTAAAAATGGTTCTTAGCATTTCGTCTTAGTTATGTAATATGGTGCAAAATTACATAAAATAATCGTTAAAGTGGGTTGAAATGGCCATTTTTTTGTCTGAAAGTCGAAAAAGTTACAAGAAATAAACTTTTTGCGACTTGATTTAGTATTACTAAAGTTTAGGGTACTTACGACAAAGAGTATATCGAAATAACGTCGTATCTTTGCATCGTAGTTATTAGTTTTAGTAGTTTGGTAATATTATTTAGGGTAAAAAAAAGAAATGATAGTTTTTAAAGCTAATTGACTGGTGTTCCACCAGAGCTACGAAACGGAGATATTATGGTTTTTTAAGGAAAATCATGATTAATTGGTTTTTAGAAATGGTGCGTAGGGATACGTGCCATTTCTTTTATAATAGTATGTCTATTGAATTCAATTGCGCCATATAAAATCATCATGTCATAATCCACCACCTTCCTTCGGGATGACTTCGGGATGTGTTCGGGATTCGTTTTGAAAACCTTGGGACTGTCTGCGTATTTACTTGGGAGTATCTGCGTATTTACTTGGGAGTATCTGCGTATTTACTTGGGACTGTCTTCGTATTGCCTTGGGAGTATCTTCTTGATGCTTTTGGGATAGCATTTGTTGTACATTCGAAATGTCTGCGTAATGTGTCGGGAGATTCTTTTTATTGGTTTGTCGATATGAGTCAACGGCAGGTTGAGGGAGCTTTGAATAATGGCGGAAAACCAAAAAGAGCCGCATCCCATAAGAGATACAGCTCTTGTCTTAGTCGGGATTACTGGACTCGAACCAGCGACCTCGCGCCCCCCAGACGTGTGCGCTACCAACTGCGCTAAATCCCGATAAGCGAGTGCAAAGGTACATCTATAATTTGTAATATCCAAATTTTTGTTTCACTTTTTTTGTATTTATCCCCAAAAACACTACCTTTGTATCTCTAAACAAACCTAATTATAATATATGCAATACGAAATAACAGCTCCAAAGGAATTAAAACATACAGCAATCCTACCTGCATCGAAGAGTATTTCCAACCGTGCGCTCGTTATTCATGCGCTGGCTGGAGGCTCTATCTTACCCGAAAACCTATCGGATTGTGACGATACCCAAGTGATAATTTCCGCTTTGCGCGATAATCCTTATGAGATCAATATCAAGGCTGCAGGTACTGCCATGCGCTTCATGACAGCCCTGCTTTCGGTGAAAGAAGGCGAGGAACACGTGCTGACTGGTACTGAACGCATGAAACATCGCCCTATTCATGTGCTTGTTGATGCGCTGCGCTACCTTGGTGCTGACATCACCTATGTGGGAGAAGAAGGCTTTCCGCCTCTGCTTATCAAGGGTCACCGCCTTGATGGCGGTCTGCTCGAAGTGCCAGGCAATATCAGTTCACAGTTTATTTCCGCCCTGTTGATGATAGGTCCGACCTTGCAACAAGGCCTGACGCTCCGCTTGAAAGGTGATATTATCTCACGACCCTATATCGATCTGACCCTATGGACCATGCGCGAGTTTGGTGCCGATGCCGAATGGTCAGACTATGAGACTATTACGGTGAAGTCCCAACCATACCATGACCGTGCCTACCGTATTGAGAATGATTGGAGCGGCGCATCCTATTGGTATGAGATGATGGCTCTGGCAACTGGCGATGACGACGAGGTGATCCTCAACGGACTGATGGATGCCTCTAAACAAGGCGATTCCTCGGTGCGATATATCTTCAGCTTGCTCGGTGTGAAAACACAGTTTGCCACAACCGAACAGGGCATTCCCACCAAGGTGACCCTTCGCCATTCAGGCCGTTGCGTACCCCGTTTGGAATACGACTTTGTCAATTCGCCCGATTTGACCCAGACCTTTGTGGTCACTTGCGCTTTGCTTGGTGTGCCATTCCATTTCCGTGGACTTGCCACCCTTAAGATTAAGGAGACCGACCGCATATCGGCATTGAAGACAGAAATGCGCAAATTGGGATTTGTCATCTATGATATCAACGACAGCGAACTCGTATGGGACGGTGAACGTTGCGAGCCAGACTATGCCGACGGTATCGATACCTACGAAGACCATCGCATGGCGTTGGCCTTTGCACCTGCCGCATTGCGTTTCCCCAGTCTGCGTATCAACCATCCAGAGGTGGTCACCAAGTCGTATCCCCACTATTGGGACGACCTTCGCCATTGTGGTTTCCAAATCCAACAACGATAATTCTTAATCGCTATATGCTATGAGCTTTCTCCTCTTCGCCCTCATTGCCATCGGAGCCCTCGGCCTTTTGGCGGCCTTGCTGTCTATTGGCGACAGCGATAGCCCCGTGGTACATGGCGATCACGACTGCGCTTCCTGCACAAGCCACGATGACGGTTCGTGTAAGATAGCCTGTATGATGGAGGAGTCTCGTCGGCGAAAAGAGGAAAAAGCACGTGTTGCTGCATCTGCTGATACCGATGGAGATGATGGCGATGACGGCAATTGCGTGACCGATGTTCATAGCGACGAGTCAGACGAGGATACAGATGACGCGTCAGACGATAGGCCTTCGGCCACAGATCGTCTGCCACTTACTCCCATCATACTGCTGCTCGCCATACTCGTTGCCGCCTCGTGTTCTACACAGCGAAATAACAGTCAGACACGAATGTGGCATGCGTTCAATGCTCGCTACAATACCTATTTCAATGCATCGCAAGCCTTTATCGAAGGATGCGACGAACAGGAACGCGGCAATCGAGACGACTATACCCAGTTGTTGCCAATCTATGCGGTGGGCAACAAGCAGAGCCGCAGTATCGGAACAAGTCATTTTGACCGTACGATAGAGAAGTCGGAGAAAGCCATTCGCCGTCATAGCATCAAGCGGCGCCCCGAATGGAACAAGCAACGACGCAAGACTAAAGCCGATATAGAGTGGCTCAATCGCCATGAATACAATCCGTTTCTCTGGCGTGCTTGGCTTCTTTTGGGCAAAGCACAGTTTCATGAAGGAAATTTTGAAGAGTCTGCTGCCACCTTTGGATATATGGCACGGCTATACAAAACGCAACCCATCATCCTTGCCCGTGCTCGGGCATGGCAAGCCAAATGCTATGCGGAGATGGGATGGCGCTACGAAACCGAAGATCTCATCACCAATCAGCGCCGCGACAGCATACCCCGTCAGGCTGTGGCAGATTGGGATTTTACCCTTGCCAACCATTATCTTCGCACCGGACAATATGCCGATGCCACGCGTTATCTCATGCGTTGCATACGTCATGAGCGTCGCCGCCAACGCAAAGCCCGTCTCTGGTATATTGTGGGACAGATCGAACAACATCAAGGTCATTCCCAACAGGCATTCGAGGCTTATCGCCATGTGGTTCGTCTGCAACCGCCTTACGAATTGGAGTTTAATGCACGCATCTCACAAACCGAGGTGATGGCCTCTGCCGATGCTAAGGGTATGATACGTAAGTTGCAACGAATGGCTGCGTCAGACAATAATAAAGACTATCTCGACCAAATCCATTATGCCATCGGCAATATTCGTTTAGCCCAGCGCGATACGTTGCAAGCCATTGCATCATACGAAGAAGGTGCCCGTCGATCTACCAGAAATGGCACCGAGAAGGGAGCTTTACTCCTCCAATTGGCGCAACTCTATTGGCAGCGTGAAGCCTATGCCGATGCACGCCGATGCTATAGTGAGGCTGTGGGACTTATCGATACCGCCCTTCCATACTATAAGGAAGTGAATCGCAGGTCGGAAATTCTCGACCAGTTGGTCCCCCTGACCGATGCTGTCCATCTGGAAGACTCGTTGCAACGCTTGGTTGCCATGCCTGAAGCAGATCGCCTCACGGTGATAGACCGCCATATTGCGGAATTGAAAAATGCCGAACGAGAGGCCAAACGCGCACAGCAGGATGCAGAAATGCAAAGTCAATGGGAGACGCAAAACGCCCAAAATAATGGTATGTCGGCTGTCGGTAATGATACAAAATCCTCCACTTGGTATTTCTACAATCCGCAACTTGTCAGTCAAGGTCGCATTCGTTTTGAACAACTTTGGGGCAAACGCCCCAACGAAGACGATTGGCAACGCAGTAATCGTTCCGTCGTACCAACGTTGAATGGTGAAGCTGACCATGAAACAGAGGTTGATGCCGATTCCGCAAAAACGACAGCTTCTGCAACAGATACCGGGAGCGATACCACCCAGCTCAATCCCTTTACTCGCGAATACCATTTGGCACAACTGCCTTTCACCGCCGAACAAAAAGCTGAGAGCGATCGCAAGATGCGCGAAGCACTATTGCCTGCTGCGGTCATCATGAAAGATAAGGTGGAAAATCTCGCCTTGGCCCGTCGCATGTTTACCTATCTTGTAGATCGATGGCCCACCGATTCACTCAACGATTTGGCATGGTATCATCTCTATCTGATGAATGCACGTGAGGGACGGATGGCTGATGCTGATTCTGCTCTTGTGCGATTACAACGTCAGTATCCGCAAAGCGAGTGGACCCAACTGCTCTCCAATCCTTATTATGCCGACAACCAGCGTTTTGGTCAACATTTAGAAGACTCGCTCTATGCTGCTACTTATGAGGCTTTCTGTCAGGAACGTTACCAAGAAGTGGCAGCCAATGTGCAACTCTCTGCCCAGCGTTTCCCCCATGGTGCCCATCGTTCCAAGTTCTTGTTCGTAGAAGCTTTGAGCCTGCTTAACGAGGGTAGGGTAGATAAGTCGGCGCAACAACTGAAACAAGTAGTAGAGGACTATCCTGATAGTGAGGTCGGCCCAATGGCTGGTCACATTCTCCGTGGACTTCAGCAGGGCCGCCGACCACAGGGCACTATGCGCCCCAAGGACGATATCTGGCGACAACATGCCTTGGCAGAATCTTCAGACAGTACGGTCGTTGATACGCTCAGCCTTCGTCGCGATGTGCGTTTTGCTTTTGTTTTAGCGTTCCATCCCGATAGTGTGAACCAAAACCAACTGCTCTATGAATTGGCACGTTATAACTTCACTTCCTATCTGGTGCGCAATTTCGAGATTGCTGTCAATAGTGAGGATCCCGTTCATCGACTCACCGTTAGCGGTTTCCGTTCCTACGATGAGGCTTTGCAGTATGCCCGCCATCTTTATGAGACCCCACAGATGACAGTTCGGTTGAAGGGATGTCGTCGCATCATCATTAGTGAAGACAACTTGCCGTTGCTCGGCACACAGTTTAGTTACGACGACTACGACCGTTTCTTCCAAGAAACGCTTGCTCCCGTCAAGACCGATTCCCATCCGTTGCTCAACAGTCCCGAAACAATCGTTGAGCAGTCTGCCGACCGTGAAACCGATGATGATGCCGATGAAGATCAGCTTCCCATGCCGTCCTCTTCTCCCGACCAACCCATCGTCATCGATTTCGACGATGACTTCTATCGGTAGGGAGGAGCGATATAATCTCCAGTTTTAGTCTGTAGTTTATACCGCTCCAATCCTGTAATTTGCTCAATAATATCGTATCCACCCCTTTGCTACGATGTAGGCAAGGATCATCGCAATGCAGTATAGTGCCGATATATACCATGATTTCTTTTCTTTAATATCGCTCATAAGATACATGCAGAACACGATGAAAAATAGGGCGGACACTATATTGAGCGTATAGATGAATACTTTATAGTCTATAATGTGGTATGTTACCAATACCCCTAAGAGCATCCAACATATAAAGAAATACGACCATACCGCCCGTTTTGATAAATGATTTATTTTCATATTATAATCTTTTGGCTTTATGATTTAGTTTTCTGTTTTTTTTATGCTATCTGTTTCTTGATTGGTATAACCATTGGTGCATGCTCTGTATAAGGCCTTTCCTGTCTTATCACATTCAATATATTGATATGTAGAGTATGCAATTCCAAGTGTAGCCAAGAATGGAGTGCTAAAAAATGCTAGTGAACAACCTACGAGATAATCTCTTAAACAAACCCTTCTACCTTTATTAAAAACTCCTAAACAATCCTTGCTAGAATTAAAAGATAAAATATCCTTGTCAGTACTACTATTAATGACAGCAGACATATAAATCAAACATAATTGCTCTTTAGGGCTTAACGACGGATTGGCTAGTATGCTCTCAATATCAATAATTGAATAGTCACCATTTTCTATATTTTGAATAGTATGACAAAACTCGTGTGAGGCACTTTGATTTAATAAAGAATTACGTTCATCAATTGTAAGTTCGTTAATATTCTGATATTGTTGTTCCTCTTCTAAATTATAGTTCAAAATATCTTGGTGTTCCTTACAAAATGCTATCAAATCAATTTTGATTTGCTGGAACAGTTCGTCATTTTCAAATTCGTCATAACCTATGACACTATTTAAGTCTCCTGTCCTAGTGAAGGATTTGGTGTTGAATTTGTTCCATAATGAACATTGTTTTTCATAAAATGACTTGAGCTCTTTTTGATATACCTTGTTTTGATCAAACTGTGAGCTGTTCTCTGCAAAAGGTTTGCACGCAAAAATGATACCTATCATTGTTGCTAACATAATTAAGCATGTTTTTTTCATTTTCTTTTTATTGTTTTAAGTTAATTATTATTGATGTGTACATCATTTATTTGTAAATAAGCGATAATAATGTTGTTGCTGTGGCAAAATTATAAGTGTTTTTTTTAGCGAAAAAGCATTTAACATATATTAATATATCAAATGTTGCATCTGTTATCTGTTTGTAAAAGTCAGAATATGAAGTGGTTGTAGCGAATAATAGAAAAGACTATATGCGAAAATTGCAACATGTAGAAGTAATATTCCCTTGTGATTTTAACGGAAAAAGCTTAACTTTGATGCCGAAATAACAATAGGCAAGCACAAATGAAATTGTTACTATGTATATTGACATTGCTTGGCACCCTTGTAGGCTGTCTGAGTAGTGAACATCGACAACTTGTGGCTGTCGATTGCCTATTGGATGAAGGTATGACAGACTCTGCCGTTGCTATGCTTTCTACGATGAAAATCGGTGATATACAACGTTGCCAAGACTCTGCATATTATGAACTGTTGACGGTGGCGGCTGCTGTCGAAACAGGACGAGGATGTGATGATAGACAACGGATGGACCGATTGACATTGTTGTTGTCCAACGAGCGTCTTATAGCTTACGCCTACCATTATGAGGCTTTGGTACAGTATAATAAAGGATATGTGTTTAATGCTATATGTGATGAAAGGATAGCAGAAGACTTTGCAAAACATACTGGTGACGGCAGATTGAAATATCGCATACTGACTGCATTAAGCCTTTTCCACTTTGAAAACGATAATAGTAAAACCTCGCTGATCTACGATTATGGCCGGCTTATGCTTGCTCAACAGGTGAACAATCCACAATGGGTGGCTCACACATTTACTCGTATGGCAGCCAATTATGCCGTGCTTCACAAGAACGATAGTGCTGCATACTATCAGAAACGAGCGCAAACAAAGCAGAAAATAATGGATGATGAGCATCGTGCCTTGCTATGGACCACGCAGGGAATGCTCACTGAAGGAAAGCCCGACCAGGCTTTGCGATGTTATCGGCGAGCTTTGCAAATCAAATCCAGTCCCCGTTGTCGTATTCTTCTGGCACAACTCTATGAGAGCCAAGGTTACACCGAACGGGCTGTGGCAGAATGGCATCAGGCACAGAACAATGCCACCCTGCAACAGCAAGTGACGATACAAAAAGCCTTGCGACAGTATGCACAGCAAGACAACAATATGGTATTGGCCGACCAATTGGCTTCTAAGATCATCACCTTGAATGATAGTTTGACTAAATTGTCGAGACATTCGCTTGCGGAAGCTGCCGAGTATAAGGCAGACAATGACCTCGCTCTGATGAATTCGGTAGATGAACAGATACGTTTGCTCTTTATCATTATTGCCGTAACAATGGGACTTATCTCCGTTGCGTTGCTCTCTTTTGTCATAGTCCGACGTAGCAAATGGCATATGAAAAAGATGCATGAGCGGGCGACGGTCATGGCAAAGAATGAAATCAAATCGAAGAAAGAAGTAAAGAGACTGACTCGAAATATTTTCGATCTCCATCATAAGCACAACCAGATAATGGTTGACGGACGCCGTTGTTACGAACATATCAAACGTGGCGATACCGTGGTGATGTGGGACAAGAAAGATTTCCAAAATTTTATGGAGTACTATCGTAGTCAGGATCCAGACTTTGTGTTGCATCTCGAAACTGATTATAACCGCCTCTCGGTAAAGCTCCAGTTCTTTGAAACCCTTTATCGTCTTGGCTATAATGATGAAAGTGTGGCAAAGACGATGGGCATTTCTTATAATACGGTACGTGCAAACAAAAGTCGGATACGCAGCAAACGCATTAATTGAAAATGATTTTGCAACACACGAAGATGCCTGAAGTCATTATATAACCAAATGAAATATCAGTTGGCTTTGGTGCATTCCTCTCACGCGCATGCGCACGCGATGTTGCAAAAAATCGACCACTCGACCACCGGTGTGGTATAAAATGTTGAGGCACAATGTTTTTAGGCGGGTGGTCGATGGTGTTGTATTGGCGATTTCGACCACCCATCGACCACCCATAATTATTTGTTGACAGCATTCTAAAACTACAAACCCGATAGAAACCGATGCATGAAATGAAGTTGTTGACGCTTGATAACACCCCTTCCCAATATCATAAAATACTTGCTCCCAATATTTGATAATACCCTTTTCCAATAGCTGACAACACTTGTTTCTAACGTTGAAAAGGCTCTTGTCTAACGTTTGACAACACTCTTATCAAACGTTGGATAATGCCTTTATCAAACGTTGGATAATACTTTTATCAAACGTTGGATAATGCCTTTGTCAAACGTTGGATAATACTTTTGTCAGCGGTTTGAAAAACCCTGAAAATAATATTCGTTTACAACGTGTGGACGTATACCTCACGATTGTTGGGTGTTTGACAGATGCTCGACAGGTGCTTTGTAAACCCGAATGTGAATCGTTGAATATGGCAATAACGCTTTGTAATACAGAGAATTGCCAAAATGTGATATTCGGAGCTATATGTCCTTATGGAAACAGAAATGATAGTGTGTCACCTTCGGCGTGTTGTACCGGAAATTTATTAGTTTTATTGTCAAATAGCAACAAGGCAAATCATGATTCGGAAGAAATAGGATACGTAGAAAGATAACAATGGAAAAAGAAGAACCGCTTGACTGGTCCTCAGCGGATGGGTCAAGCGGTTTTACCCTAAAAATAAACCTAAAATTCCAATACTAATGTTCTGTTTTTTGCCAAATGTGTTTCCTATTTAGCTTTTATTTTAAAGGTAAATTCACGGTCTGCATAGTGGAGACGATATTTCTCCATTGGTTTTGCTCCCCAACTGTTAATGCATCCCAAACCATATTGGCGTTGCTGGATGTGAAGCTGAACAAGTCCTTTTTCTACCAAGTCGCCACTATGTTGTCCCCAAGCATGCTCTCTCTTGATGCCAGAATCCAAATCTTCTACCAGGTATGGAATGGCGCTGCACTCCATGGGGGCGTTGCCTTCGAAGGTCAGTCCCTTGCCAGTAGCGGGATTGAAGATAGAGAAATAGCGGATGTCGGTATGGTTACCGCTCTCTTGTGGACGAACGTATGGATAATACTCATCCTTCACGTTAGCCTCATATTTACCGATAAAGGCTGAAGAGTGGCGGTCGATATAGTTTTCTTCGGGACCTCTTCCGTAGTATTCCAACTTAGAGAATGTTTCGGGCATCTGTAACTGCATACCATATCTGAACAGATCGGCTACCTTAGCCTCCTTGTCGGTGGTCATCTTCTCGGTGACAATCACCTCGCCGGCGGTATTGATGCGATAGGTAAGCATCAGCTGTGCCTTCACTTCAGGCATGTCAAACTGGGCGGTAAGCACCACGTTGTCGGTGCCGACAGACTTGTAGAATGAGGTCAACTTCATCTGTGGATTTCTCCAAACGCGCAACTCTTTCTGCAAAGATGCGCCAAAGTCGTTGTCGGTAGGTGCACGCCAGAACTCAGGCTTCATGCTTTCGCGGAACTTCAGCATGGGTTCGCCATCCACATCGAGATAGTCAATCATACCTGTAGCCTTGCCAACTGTGACAGTCATTCTGTTGGCAGTCACCTTCACATAGGCGTTGGTTTCTTCCACCTCAATGTTGCTTGCAGCTTGCATCTTGCCGTTTTTGGCAGGTGCTTCGGCCATTTCAGGAGCCTCCAGCTTGTCGAACTGATACTCGCTGACAATGAATTGCTGGCGTGAAGTCACTTGGCCTTTATCAACCAGAGCTTCTGTACCGTCGCTGGCAAATGCGAAGTTGACGGTGATTTCCTCTTTGGCATGTTTCGATTCAGCCTCACCAATAGCATATTTCAAAGCGTCGCTCTTGATCAATTTGGTGGTCTGAGGAGCGATACCCTTTGCCTCTGGAATCTCAACAACGGTGAGCTTCTGACCGTTGGCATAGACGGTGGCAGTCAGATTCTGGTTATCGATGGTCTTGAAGAAATTCTCATTATACACCTTGAATGCACCGTTTACAGCATCGAAATCGTTAATCCAGATGTTCTGATGATAATACTGAATCTCATAAGCGTGAGGATTCAAACGACGGTCGGGAGCAATGATGCCATTGCAGTTGAAGTTGTAGTCGCTGGCAGGATAGCGACCGTAGTCGCCACCATAGGTGAAGATTTCCTTACCGGTGATGGGGCTCTTGTCGCGCAGACCCTGATCTACAAAGTCCCAGATGTAACCACCTTGGTATTTTGGATACTTGCGGATGAGATCCCAATACTCCTTGAAACCTCCCTCTGAGTTACCCATGGCATGGGCATATTCACACTGGATGTAGGGCTTTGTGCCATCGCTTTGGCAATACTTCTCGCTTCCTTTATAGTCAACATACATAGGACAATGGATGTCAGTCTTGCTGTCGTATCCGCCACGCTCATACTGTACGGGGCGTGTGGTGTCTTGTGCCTTCACCCAATCATAGGCTTTTTCAAAGTTGATACCATAGCCACCCTCATTACCCAAGCTCCATACGATGATAGAAGGATGGTTGATGAAGCTTTTCACATTGCCTTCGTTGCGCTCAATGTGGGGCAGAAGGTATTCTGGGAATTTAGCAAGCGACTTCTCGCCGTAGCCCATACCATGTGTTTCGAGATTTGCCTCGGCAGTGATATACAATCCGTATTCATCGCAAAGGTCGTACCAACGTGGGTCGTCTGGGTAGTGGCAGGTGCGAACAGCATTGATGTTCAGTCGCTTCATAATCTTGATGTCCTGAATCATGCGCTCTACGCTAACCAGATAACCACCGTCCGGATCTACTTCATGACGGTTGGCACCCTTGATGAGGACAGGCTGTCCGTTGATCAGCAATTGTGCATTCTTGATTTCCACGTTGCGGAAACCGATCTTCTGTGGAATCACTTCCAATATGCCCTGCTTGTTTTTCAGCGTAATAAATGCTTTGTAGAGGTTGGGAGTCTCGGCAGTCCATGCCTTTACGTTAGGCACTTTGATAGTACCCTGCGCTCCAGAGGCCTCGGCAATCTGTTTGCCATCCTTGTCAAACAAGGCAATCGCAACATCGGTCTTACCGCCCTTCAGTGAAACGTTATAGTTCAACACACCGTCGCGATAGTTGTTTTCCAGTCCAGCATCCAAGCGGATGTCGGCAGCATGCAGTTTGGGACGTGCATAGAGATAAACTTCGCGTGCGATACCTGTAAAGCGCCAGAAGTCTTGGTCCTCGAAATAGGAACCGTCACACCAGCGCATCACCTGCATGGCAATCAGGTTTTTGCCAGGTTTGAGATATTTGGAGATGTTGAATTCAGCAGCAACCTTGCTGTCTTCGCTATAGCCTACATACTTACCGTTGACCCAAAGAGTCAGGTTGCTTGTAGCAGAACCTACGTGGAAATATACGTCTTTGCCTTTCCAATCCGTGGGAAGGTCGAATGTGCGACGGTAAGAACCGGTATAGTTGTTGGTCTCGCTGATATAAGGTGGATTAGGGTCAAACTGAGTTGCCCACGCATAGCCCACGTTTTTATAGGTGGCATCACCGTAACCGTTCAGTTCGAAAAGTCCGGGAACGGGGAAGTCTTTCCACTTTGAATCGTCATAGTTGACTGCAAAGAATTTTGCGGGACGCTTGTTGTGGTCCTTTACAAAATTGAATTTCCACATGCCCTCCATCGAAAGATAGTTGGCAGACTTCTTTTTGTCAAAGCCTTGAGCCTTGTCCTGCGACTCGTATGCAAAGAAAGATGCACGACGCGGTTCGCGGTTTTGCTGATTGATGTCCACATTTTGCCAGCGTGACTCATTCTGAGCCCATAGGCCAGTACTTACAGAAAGCATGGCGAGGCAAATCGATACTTTTACAATTCTTCTGAAATTCATAGATCTATAATTATTGTTTTAAATTATCTGAATAGTTGAGAGCCACCAACAGCGGTAAACTCCTTTTCGTTGTCTTTACGCATTTCAATAGCGGTACTGCTCCACCATGAAGGCCATCCTCCAATGATATTTGCCAAGAAGACAACCTTGATGGGGTGTAACCCTTTGGCCAATGCCACAGAGCTGTCGTTCATCGTACTTGCCTTTACGTCGCCTTCGTTGTTGACGACGAGCTTGTTGTCAATCCATACTTGTTCCAAACGCGACGAGAGGTAATACACTCCGTCCTCAGGAATGTTGATGTAACCTTCGGCAATAGCAGCGTAATTGTTAGCTCCGCGCAGCGTAGCACCATCATCTTTACGTTGGATTTTAATCTGTTCCAGATTGCTGATGATGGATTTTTCCCATTCTGCATCAGTCCAGTTCAGGTCGTCAACCTTTAGGAAATTACCCTTCACACGACTCATCTGCAATCCAGATTTTACACCATCAATCTTAATGGCAGGTGCATAGGTCTGCTTTTCAACATTGACTGTTCTGATGCGGCTCATCTTGCCGGAAAGCAAAACCGTTGCAATCTTGATGATGGTATTGTCGCTTACCTTGATGGGCGAGGTGTAGATGGTTGACGATGGAGTAGGAGTGGTACCGTCAAGCGTATAGACCATCTTGATAGGACGTGAGGTGGTGAAGGTCACCGTAGTGTCTTTAGTGATGACGACCTTGTCGCAAGAACCCCATGGCTGTTCGGGCAATGGGATATGATAGCGCACGCGATGTTCGTCAAGACGTATGCTGTTGACATCCAAACGGCGGCTGAAATCCTCGAAATTCTTGCGATTCATGGGCGACCATGCAATCTCTGCAAGTGCCAGCGCACGTGGATACATCATATATTCCATTTTGGCATTGGTGTACATATACTCCGACCAGTTGTTGCATTGTACGCCCAAGATATGATGAGCCAGTCCCAACGACTTGATGGTGTCGGGCACAGGATTGTAGTTGTATGTTGCCGACAGATATCTGGGAGGACTTGGGATGGTTACGGGTTCCACTTTGCTGTCTCCCTGATACCAGTCAAGATACATACCGTCGCTGCCAGGAGTCATGATGACGTCATGTTTCTGCATGGCAGCCTGTATTCCACCTTCCGTTCCGCGCCACGACATCACGGTAGCATTATCGCTCAAGCCACCTTCCAATATTTCGTCCCAACCGATAATCTTTCTGCCGTAGCCCTCCAGCATCTTTTCTACGCGCTTGATGACATAACTTTGCAGTCTTTCTTCAGCAGAATGTTTGCCGTCGGCCTGTAAGCCTTCGCTTTCTATGCGCTTCTGACAGGCAGGACAACTCTTCCAGCTGGTCTTCGGACACTCGTCACCGCCGATATGGAAATACTTGCCGGGGAAGAGCGGCACAATCTCTTTAAACAGGTCGTCTAAGAAATTGAACATATCTTCCTTACCTGGACACATCACGATATCCTCAATGCCCCAGACTGTGCGTGGAGTCCATTGCTCACCTTTGCAGGACAGATAGGGGTAGGCTGCAATGGCTGCCATCATGTGGCCGGGGAGGTCTATCTCTGGAATGACGGTAATATAGCGCTTTGCAGCATAGTCAACGATAGACTTAATATCTTCCTGAGTATAGAAACCGCCGTAGGTAGAACCGTCGCCTTCGGTGCGCAGACTGCCAACGGAGGTCAGTTTAGGATATTTCTTGATTTCTATGCGCCAGCCTTGGTCCTCGGTGAGGTGGAAGTGCATCGTGTTTACCTTGAACATGGACATCAGATCCAACTGTTTCTTCACATTCTCCACCGTGATGAAATGGCGGCATGGGTCGAGGTGGAAACCGCGATAGCCGAAACGTGGGGCGTCTGTGATGTCGCAACATTGTGCAGCCCACTTCACTCCGCTTACCATAACGGGACTTTCTATCTGCGCGGGCAACAGTTGCATAAAGCTCTGCATGCCGTAGAAAGCACCTTTGCCAGTCTTCGCCTTGATAACCACACCTTTGGAAGTGACCGTGAGGCGGTAGCCTTCGTCTGCCATCTTCAAGGAGGGAGTGATTTGTATGGAGATATGTCCCTTCTTCTCGCCAAGACTTACGGCATATCCTGTTGAGGCTTTTAGCTTGTCGGCAAGATATTGGGCTATGTTTCTGCCTTCGGGTGTTTGATAGGAGATGGTTACTGTTTGTGGTAACACAAATTCCCCTTTCATGACCTGCGTCTTGACAGGAACAGGGATGATATTGACATCGCCAGCGCATGCTGGAGTGGTGTTACCACCCAGCATTATAGCGCAAACTGCCAACGAACAAAATATCTGATGAATCTTTTTCATGTTCATGAATAGTATTGTTAGTTGTTTTATCTTATAGCGGTTTGTATTCTACGAAGGCTTCCATAGCCTCATAGCAAGCCAATCCTAAATGGTCATAGAGCTTTGCGGTAGCGCGGTTGCGGTCTTCGGCTCTCTGCCAGAACAGGCGTTCATCGTTGCCTAAGAATGGTGCACTCTCCATTTGGGATTGGTGCTTGAGAATAGAGTTGCGCTTTGCTCTCAATTCCTCTGGACTAAGTGGAACGCACATCTCGATATTCTCTATTTCCCATTCTGCCCATGCGCCACGGTACATCCAGATACGGCAGTCTTTCAACCACTCAGCACCTGCTTCCTTCTCAAGATCAATGGCTGCGAGTACCGCATCGGTACATTTCTTGTGTGTGCCATGAGGATCGGCAAGGTCGCCTGCCACATAAATCTGATGAGGCTTTACCTTCTGCAATAGTGCTCTTACGATTTCTACGTCCTTTTCGGTCATAGGCAACTTCTCTATCTTACCGCTTTCGTAGAAAGGCAAATCAAGGAAGTGTACGTGGTCGAGGGGTATTTGATTGTAGGTGCATGCGGTACGAGCTTCACCGCGACGTATCAATCCCTTGATGGTCAGCACGTCTTTAGTATCGAAGTCACTTTCTTTCTTGTTGGCAAAGAACGACTTGATTTCTTTGTATTTGGTAGAGATGACACTATCCTTAGAGTCGGTGAAGAGCTGGTTGAAGCCGTTGATGAAGTGCATGAATCGTGTAACTTCCTCGTCGCCAACAGCAATATTTCCCGAAGTTTCATAGGCCACGTGTACGTCGTGATTCTGTTGTACCAATCGACGAATGGTGCCGCCCATAGAAATCACGTCGTCATCGGGGTGTGGGGAGAATACGATGACGCGCTTGGGGTATGGGGTAGAGCGCTCTGGACGATAGGTGTCGTCGGCATTGGGCTTACCGCCGGGCCAGCCTGTGATAGTATGCTGCAGATCGTTGAAGATCTTGATATTGGCGTTATAGGCTGAACCGTATAGGGCCAAGAGCTCGCTCAATCCGTTCTCGTTATAGTCTTTATTGGTCAGTTTCAATATGGGTTTGCCGATTTTCTGGCAGAGCCAAACCAAGGCAGAACGGATCATCTTGTCTGTCCATTGGCAAGATGTGACCAGCCAGGGGTGTACGATGCGGGTAAGTTGGCATGCTGCGCCTAAGTCAAGAACAACATGAGCATCTGGGTGAGTCTGTAGAAATGACGCAGGAAGTGTGTCGGTGAAAGAGTTTTCCACTACTTTCTGCATGATCTCTGCCTTTTCCTCACCCCACGCGGTAAGATATACGGTCTTGGCAGAAAGCAGGGTGGCAATACCCATGGTGAGTGAGCAGGGAGGGATGGTCTCCTTGGTTTTCTCACTTGCTTCCATTTCCTTACGTGAGATGTTGCCTATCAGAATGATGCGAGTCATCGACTGGATGCTTGATCCTGGTTCGTTGGCTGCAATGTTTCCTGAACGGCCAATGCCGATAAGGGCAATGTCTAAACCACCGAACGACTTGATGCGCTGTTCGTAAAGGCGGCAGCAATCCTGTACGCTCTCTTGCGCTACAAAACCGTCGAGCGTGAAGATGTTTTGTTCTTCAATATCTATATGGTCGAGGAAATGCTCCTTCAACTGGTTGATGCTGCGGATAGAGCTGTCCTTCTGGAGCGGATAGTATTCATAGGCGTTGAATACGACTACATTGCGGAAACTCAGTCTCTTTGTCTGATAACGGCGGATAAGTTCTTCATAGACTGCGATGAGCGACGAACCTGTGCCCAATGCCATTACATAAAACTTTCCTTCATGTTGTGCTGCTTTGATGCCGGCTTCGATTCCGTCGGCAACATGACTGGCACCTTCTGCCATAGAGGCAAAGATGTCGGTATGAATCTTCTCCATTCTGGAGATTTCGGAGTATTCTACGGTAGTCTTTGGCTTGTAGAATTCAACTGGAACTTTGTTAAGTACGATCTGTGAACTAAGATTGAGTCTCATAGTCAATATCAATTTTAAATAGGATGTCTTTTTAGTCTTTATACTCTCGTCACAGTTTTGCTAAACATGTTTAGTTCAATTCATGGCTTGAGGATAACTTTCTGTTGTTGTTATATATCTGATGAGGTCTGTTAATTGTTTATTTTAAGTCCCATGCTATGGCTGAGGCACCCAAAATGGCGGCTTTAGCACCATCAAGACCGCTCATCAAGAATCTGGCCTTACCTTTATATAATGAAAGGACATTTTCGTTATACGCTTCTTCTATCGGACGGAGCAACAGTTCGCCTGCCTGGGCAAGACCGCCGAAGAAGATGAATGCTTCGGGACTTAGGAATGTTGCGATATTGGCGCAAGCGATACCGATTCTTCTTCCTGTCTGTTTGAATACTTCTTGAGCCATGGTGTCTCCTGCCATTGCTGCTTTATATACTTCGTATGATGTGAGCTTGTCGGTGGCAATATCTCTCAGAGAGGTGGCTTCTGGTGATTCTTCCAACATGGCTATTGCTGTGCGTACTACTCCCGTTGCAGAACAATAGGTTTCAAGGCAACCTTTTCTGCCGCAGCCGCAGGGTCTTCCGTCTGGCTCAACAATCATGTGGCCCAACTCTCCGGCAAATCCGTCGAATCCGTAGATGAGTTGACCGTTGGCCACAATTCCTGAACCTACGCCTGTGCCTAATGTCAGTTCTACAAAGTTGTTCATGCCAACAGCCACTCCATATTTCATCTCGCCCATGGCTGCAGCCTTGGCGTCGTTGGTCACTACAACGGGGATTCCTAATTCGTTGACAAACATATTGGCTAATGGCACAATACCTTTGGCCCAAACCAGATTTGCTGCGTGTTCTATAGTGCCTTTGTAATAGTTACCGCATGGAGCACCAATGCCCATGGCACGGATCTTTTCAATACCACCGACTTGTTCGGCTATCTGTTTGATAACTTTTACAGATTCCATGATATACTGATCTACACTTGGGTAAGCTTGTGTCTTGATAGAAGTAGTGGCTATAATCTCGCCTTTGCTATCGACGACACCAAACACGGAATTGGTTCCTCCCAAATCCAAGCCTATCACTAAAGATTTTGCGCCGTATTCCATAATTCAATTGCCTTATTGTTTTTGCTTGAGTAATACCGTTGATGGGTGCTAAATACTCGTTTATAAACAAATTTAATAACAGTTATAAAATAACTAAAATATTTTATTTTGCAAAGTTACAAGTTTTATCATATAATGCAAGCGTTTTATGGTTAATATTTCTAAAACGTATCATTTTTTTTTCTGAGATGAGGTCTTAATGGCTTGAAATCGTTGTGTTTTTGCTTGTGCAGGGCCTGTTTGTAGTGGCTTGTGGATGGTGGGTGCTCGATTGGGCGTTTGTGGTTTTAGTCATTGGCATGTGAAAATTTGGTTTGTTTTTCACAAGTGTATTGATTTTCTTTATCTTCGGGATGGTTTCGGGATGTCTTCGGGTTGTGGTTGGTAGTGTGTGAGAGGAGTTTTTGCATAAATCCAAAGTAAGTCCCAACTGCCTCCCAAGTAAGTCTCATTTATTAGCAGAAGGTCATGGGAGTATGCTGGGAGAAATTGTTGGTGTGTAACGTATGATGCGTTTGCTGGTGTAAAAACAAGGCTGTGCTTCTTTGCTTGTATTCTATATATAATTAAGGTGTAGGGTGAATTGTTGCTGAAAAGTTTAGATGAAAACAGATAATTTTTATCGGTTTAAGATTTATTAACTACAAAAAAATAGTTATGAATATTAAAAAAGACTATCTTTGCAAATAAAAAATATTGTTTATGTTTTGTGATATAATTAAAAATATTAAAAATATAAATAAGTAATCCTCAGTTCAAGGGCGTATATTGGAGAAATTTGTCTCGCAAGGTGCCTTTACAATACCTGAGATGTCGAAGGCGGTCGGAGTAAGTCTTCCTACTACTACATGCGCCATCAACGAACTCATGAAGGCAGGGCTTGTAAGAGAGGCAGGGAAGAAAGATAACTCTGCCGGACGCATACTAATGGTCTATGACCTCATGCCTCAAAGGACTTGCCGGCATTACTGGAGCCTGCCTCATGGCAAGATACAGACTGTTGAATAAACTATAATAAATAAAATATCAATAACTTAAAACAACCAACTTATGCCTTCATCCACTTCGGTCTCAATACATTCAACGATAAGGAATGGGGATATGGCAATACTGATGTGAAGACATTCAATCCCAAAAAGTTGGATTGTGAACAGTGGGCAAAAACCTTGGTTGCCGTAGGTATGAAGGGCGTAAGTATTACCGCCAAGCACCATGATGGTTTCTGTCTTTGGCCAACACATACCACCGACTATTGTATCCGCAATACTCCATACAAAAACGGAGAAGGCGATATCGTTGGAGAACTATCCAAGGCATGTGAGAAATACGGACTGAAATTCGGAGTTTCCTCAGCAAATTCATCGAAATTGCCGACCAAATTCATTGAATTTCCTCAGCAAATTCATTGAATTTACTTTTCTATCTGCTATTTTAATCAGTGATAGCTGACGTTTTGGGGCAGTCCATGTGAGGTCGATGACCAAGGCAGATGGCATTTATCAGTAGCGAAAGCAGGTTATTTCAGAAAAAAACACTAATTTTGCACACATATTGATAATAAGCAATGACCAACGGACGAATACTTTGGGCTGACGATGAGATGGAACTGCTCCGTTCTCATCTGCTCTTTCTGGAAAGAAAGGGCTACGATGTCGTGACCGCTACCAACGGTACCGACGCCGTAGAACTCTGTAAGCAACAGCAGTTCGATGTGATTCTGCTCGATGAAATGATGCCCGGTATTACCGGACTGCAAGCGCTCGAACGCATCAAACTGATACAACCCACGGTGCCCGTAGTCATGGTGACGAAGAGCGAAGAAGAGAATATCATGAACGAAGCGGTGGGCCGCAATATTGCCGACTACCTCATCAAACCCGTCAACCCCAATCAGATTCTGCTCTCGCTCAAAAAACTTATCCATCGTAAAGAACTGGTGGCAGAAACTACGCAAACTGCCTATCAGCAGCATTTTCAGCAAATATCCATGCAAATGATGGATTGTTGCTGTTGGAACGATTGGGCTGCGCTCTACCGACAACTCGTAGATTGGGAACTCAAGCTCGTTTCGGCTGATCCAGCACTGGCAGACATGCTTCGCATGCAGAAGGCAGAAGCCAATCTCGGATTTGCCAAATTCGTGAAGCGCAACTATGTCGATTGGATGCAACACCACGATTTCATGATGAACCACGACGTCATGCAACACCACATATTGCCTATGCTCAAACAGGGTGAGAAAGTTTTTCTCGTGGTGTTCGACAATTTCCGCTACGACCAGTGGAAGGCTATCGAAACCGAACTGACCGATTACGACATCACCGAACAACTGTGTTGCAGCATTCTGCCCACTGCCACGCAATATGCTCGCAATGCCCTCTTTGCAGGAATGATGCCCAGCGAAATCAAGCAACGCTATCCCGATTGGTGGACTGAAGAAGATGCCGAAGAGAGCAAAAACCTCAATGAGCCACACCTCATACAAGCTTTCCTCGACCGCGTGCGTCGTCGCGATACCTTCTCCTATCATAAGATCAACACCACCGATGAAGTCGAACAACTCTTGGCAGAAGCCGACGAACTCTTGCAACGCAACAGCCTCAATGTTGTGGTGGTCAATTTCATCGATATGTTGTCGCATGCCCGAACCGAATCAAAGATGGTGCGCGAACTCGCTCACGATGAGGCTGCCTACCGTTCGCTGACGCTCTCTTGGTTTCGCCACTCCGCCATCAGCCAGTTGCTCCATCGGTTGTCACAGACAGACTGTCGCGTTGTGCTGACCACCGACCACGGCAGTATTCGCACCGATACACCGGTGAAAATCATTGGCGATCGCAATACCAACACCAATCTGCGCTATAAGTTGGGACGCAACCTCGCTTGTGAAAGTCGCGATGTGTTTACCGTCAAAGACCCTAAGAGCGTCTTTCTGCCCTCGCCAAATATAAGCACCAGTTATGTGTTTGCCACGGGCAACACCTTCCTGGCCTATCCCAACAACTACAACTACTATGTTGCCTACTATCGCAACACGTTCCAGCACGGCGGCATCTCTATGGAAGAGATGATCATCCCACTGGTCACACTGAAAGGAAAAAACAGATAACAGATAAAACAATAAAGATATGGAAATCACTATCAACGGTCTCGACACCATACGCAGCGCCGCACGGCAGTTTATCGAGAATATCGGTAGCTCGCGTGTCTTTGCCTTCTATGGCAAGATGGGTGCAGGAAAAACCACATTTGTCAAAGCACTTTGTGAAGAACTGGGGTGTGACGATGTCATCACTTCGCCCACCTTTGCCATTGTCAACGAATATACTGACGGCGAACAACAACCTGTATATCACTTCGATTTCTATCGCATTAAGAAACTCGAAGAGGTCTATGATATGGGATACGAAGAGTATTTCTACTCAGGGGCACTTTGTCTGATAGAGTGGCCCGAACTCATTGAAGACGTATTGCCCGATGATACCGTCCGCGTCACCATCGAAGAACAAGCCGACGGTAGTCGTCTGCTGACGTTCTGATCCGTCTCAACCATATCATAACAGGAGGCAATCACCGACTTCAGGTCGTGATTGCCTCCTGTTCTTGGTATGGCGGTAGCAGAACCGAGAGTGGCTCCTACAGGTTTTGTTCCTGCCAGTCGAAATCGGCTTGCACCACAAAGAACACGTCTTCTACCGGATAATCCTTCTCGTGGTACTCCTTGGCATGCTTGGCCACATAGTCTGCCACATCCTGAAGGTCTATCTCTACTTCCGCATCGGTACACTCCAGCATACCGCTGTCGTAGTAATACTCCACGATGAGATCCATCATAGTACGGATATCATCGGTGGTGTATCGGTCTTGAAGCTCGCTGGACAAGGTGTGGAGAATATATTCCGCCTCACGGGCATCGTTCTCTTCGTCCATGAGAAGCTCTTCTTCAATGCTTGTCATTGTTGTCAGGGTATTGGTACTACAGCAGATTTTCAATCTTCTCCTGCAACTTAGTCTTGGATTGGGCACCTACCAACTTGTCAACAACCTGTCCGCCTTTGATGAACAGCAGGGTGGGGATGTTGCGAATGCCCAGTTCGGCGGCAATATCTTCACACTCCTCAATATCACACTTAGCCACATTGACGCGACCTTCATATTCTTTTGCCAACTCTTCTACTATAGGAGCTATCATGCGGCAGGGGCCACACCATGTGGCCCAGAAATCTACTACAAGGGGCAGATCGCTGTTTTTCAGCTCTGCAAAGTTTTCGTTTGTGACATTCAATTCCATAATTGTAAGTTTGTTAATTAATACTATAGGTATTTATACACTCATGGGTTAAAAGGCAAATATCGTGCCATTTTCCCCGTTTAGTTAATCTTATACGACAGGGCAGACGATTGCTCTATATAGTTGAGCAATGCGGGTTTCACATCAATAGCGGTCGATTGGCTGCGCAACAGTATGCGGCGGCGCTTGCTCTGATCCACAAATTGGAAGAACAGCTGGGTCTTGCCAGGACTCTCGTGAGCCAGTTCGCCTAGTTCGGTCACTATCTGTGAGTCGAGTTGCGATACGTCGATAGAGATGGTGATGCGCTCAATGGCTTTGTCCTTGACACTCTGCATGTATTCTACCGAGGAGACGCGCAGGTCTTTAGGGCCGTTGTCATCTTTATTGCCATACTGAGAGTAGCGCGAAACCACCTTGCCGGTCACATAGACCGTGGCTCCCACTTCAAACATGCCGCGCATCTGTCCCCAGCTTTCGCCGAATAGTGCAAGACGCCCTGAACCTTCAAAATCCTCGATGGTGACAAAGCCGCAGGGGTCGCCGCGCTTGGTAAACTTCTGTTCCACATTGGTGACAATACCGCCCAGCACCACTGTTTCGCGGTCTGCCAATGCATTGATGTCTGCCAGTTCGGCACATTTGGTGTTGCAAAGTGCGTCAATTACCACTTTATATTCATCGAGCGGATGGGCAGAAAGATAGATGCCCACCAGATCGCGCTCCTTGTTTAGTCGCATAATGTTGCTCCACTGTTCGCCTTTGGGAATGGGCGGTGTGGCTATCTCCACAGCGTTTTCACCACCAAAGAGTGAGTTGCGCGCCTCTTGCTGCTCGGCCTGATACATCTGTCCGTAACGCACAAGGGTGTCGAGAAACGATTCGCCCTTGTTGTTCTTTGCGAAGAAATTTTCGCGCGGAATACGGAAACCGTCGAAGCCACCGCTCAGCGCAAGACTTTCTATCGTCTTGCGGTTGACAGCGCTGAGGCTTACACGCTGCACAAAGTCGAAGATGTCCTTGTAAAGACCGTTTTTCTCGCGCTCGGTAATGATGGCTATGGCGGCAGGGTCGCCCACGCCTTTAATGGCTGCGAGACCGAAACGTATCTCTCCTTTCTTGTTCACACCAAACTTCTGATAGCTCTCGTTCACATCGGGACCCAGTGTTGCAATGCCCATGGCCTTACATTCATCCATCAGTTTGGTGATTTCTGTAATCTGATCGCGACGTCGGCTCATGATGGCTGCCATAAACTCGGCAGGATAGTTGGCTTTCATATAGGCTGTCTGGAATGCCACCCATGAGTAACATGCCGCATGTGACTTGTTGAACGCATAGGATGCAAACTTCTCCCAGTCTGCCCATATCTTCTCCAATACCTTAGGATCGTGTCCGTTTTTCTTGCCGCCTTCGATGAATTTAGGCTTCATCGCATCAACGATGTCCTTTTTCTTCTTACCCATCGCCTTACGCAGCGCATCACTCTCACCACGGGTGAAGTCTGCCAACTGACGTGACAACAACATCACCTGCTCTTGATAAACGGTGATGCCGTAGGTGTCTTTCAGATATTTCTCCATGCAGGGAATATCGTAGGAAATTTCCTCTTTACCGTTTTTACGCGCGATAAACGATGGGATATAGTCCATTGGACCCGGTCGGTAGAGGGCGTTCATGGCGATAAGGTCTTCGAAAACGGTAGGGTGGAGCTCGCGAAGATACTTCTGCATACCTGCCGATTCAAACTGGAAGGTACCGATGGTGCGTCCTTGCTGATAGAGTTCGTAGGTCTTGGCATCGTCTATCGGGATGGTATCGAGATCCACTTCTATGCCACGGGTCTGCTTGATAATGGCACAGGCCTCCTTCAACTCCGACAGTGTCTTCAGTCCAAGGAAGTCCATCTTGATCAGTCCGGTCGATTCAATGACGTGACCATCGTATTGGGTGCAGTTGGTTTTCTCACCCTTGAAATCGGGGTCGTCGGCAGTAGATACCGGCACCCAGTCGCTGATGGGGTCTCGACAGATGATGAATCCGCAGGCATGGATGCCCGTACCGCGCACCGTTCCCTCCAACATCTTCGCATATTTGATAGTGTTTGCCATCTTCGAATCGGTCGATACCTCGGCATCGCGCAGCTCCGGCACGCAGGCTATGGCATTGGTGAGGTTCATCTTTTTGCCATCGGGCAACTTGTCGGGAATGGCTTTACAGAGGGCATTGGCTTCGGCAAGGGGCAGCTTTTCCACGCGAGCCACGTCCTTCAGAGAGTTTTTGGTTGCCATCGACGCATAGGTAATAATATGCGCACAGTTCTCATGACCGTATTTATCTTCCACCCATTTCAGCACTTTACCACGTCCGTCATCGTCGAAGTCGGTATCGATATCAGGGAGTGAGATACGGTCGGGATTGAGGAAACGCTCAAACAGCAGGTCGTATTTCAACGGGTCAATCTTTGTAATTCCCAGACAGTAGGCTACCACAGAACCGGCAGCAGAGCCACGTCCAGGGCCTACCATTACACCGAGTTCATCGCGTGCAGAGTTGATGAAGTCTTGCACAATGAGGAAGTAGCCGGGGAAACCCATCGTCTTCATGATGTGCAGTTCAAACTTTACACGGTCGTGCACCTCGTCGGGGATAGGGTCGCCATAGCGGTTGCGGGCACCCTCATAGGCGAGTTTTGCCAGATAGTCGGCTTCATACTTGATACGGTATATTTTGTCGTAACCGCCAAGTTTCTTGATTTTCTTCTCTCCTTCCTCTGGCGAGAGAGGGTTTTCACCATTCTCGTCGGTGGTAAACTCGTCGTAGAGTTGTTGTTCGGTGTATTTCTGGCGCCATTCTTCTTCGGTACCAAACGATTCAGGGATGGGGAAGAAAGGCATGATAGGGTCGTGGTCGAGACTGTAGATCTCAACCTTATCGAGTATTTCGGTTGTGTTCGAGAGGGCTTCGGGAATGTCGGCAAACACCTCGTTCATCTCTTCGCGGGTCTTAAACCACTCCTGTTTGGAGTAGAGCATACGTGTAGGGTCGTCCAAATCCTTACCCGTAGAGAGGCAGAGCAAGTGGTCGTGGGCCTCGGCATTCTCTTGATCCACAAAGTGGGCATCGTTTGAACAGACGAGCTTGATGCCGTATTCGTGTGCCAGTTCTATCAATACCTTGTTGGCTTGTTGCTGCAAAGGGAAGGTTTCGCGGTTGGCACGCTGGTGGGGATCGCGCACCTCATGGCGCTGCAGTTCAAGATAATAGTCGTCGCCAAACACGCGGTGATACCATTCCAAAGCTTCGCGTGCACCAGCCATATCACCGTCAAGAATCTTTTTGGGCACTTCGCCGGCAATACATGCCGAGCAGATGATGAGTCCTTCGTGGTATTTCTCCAAGTCGGCACGGTCGGTACGAGGGCGCATATAGAATCCATCGACCCAGGAATTGCTCACCAGTTTGATCAGATTCTTATAACCTTTATAATTCTTAGCGAGCACAATGAGGTGGTAACCGCCCATGTCTTCCTTGCCTTGGCGATTCTCCTTGCTACCACGGCGAGCCACATACATCTCACATCCGAATATGGGCTTGAAAGGCTCGAGACCTTCCTTCTTACGTCCCTTGTTGACACCGCCCACATAATCGTGGAATTCCTTGATGCCAAACATGTCGCCGTGGTCGGTGATGGCCATGCCGCGCATGCCGTTCCCAACGGCTTTATCCACCAGTTTCTTAATGCTCGACTGACCGTCGAGAATAGAGTAATAGGTGTGGACGTGTAAATGTATGAAATCTTGCATATCTATTGTTTATTGTTTGATAAATGTGGTGTAAAGTTACGCTTAAAAGGTGAGAACTCCAAAAGAATGGAATAAAAAATTTGTGAAATAGATAAAAATAGCGTACCTTTGCAGATGGAATAAAACAATCGTACCACTACGTATGGGAAAAAGACTAAAGAAACTTAAGAAAATTAGAATACACCGTGAAGGTACAAGCGAATTGGCCATTAGCATGATACTTATCATTGTTTTGGCTATCGGATTGTGGTTTGCCTTCGATACGAAGATTCCTTTTTGGATTAGCATACTTGGTTTGGGCACGGCATGGATGCTGGCGCTCAATTTCTATCGCTGTCCTATCCGTTATTTCAATGGAGATACCCACAAGATGGTCGTGGCACCTGCCGATGGAAAGATCGTTGTAATTGAGGAAGTGGATGAGAATGTCTATTTCCACGATAAGCGTTTGCTCATCAGCATCTTTATGAGTCCGCTCAATGTGCATGCCAACTGGTTCCCCGTTGACGGTAAGGTGAAGTTTGTGAGTCATCACAATGGAAATTATCACAAGGCTTGGTTGCCCAAAGCCAGTGAGGAAAACGAGCATGCAGACATCATGATTACCACTCCAGAAGGTGAGGATGTGCTGGTCAGACAGATTGCCGGTGCTATGGCCCGTCGCATAGTTACCTATGCAAAGGCTGAAGAGGAATGTAACATCGACGAGCACTTAGGCTTCATCAAGCTCGGATCGCGTGTGGATGTCTATCTGCCAATAGGTACAGAGGTGCGTGTCCGCATGGATCAGCCTACCACTGGCGACCAAACCGTATTGGCGGTATTGAAGTAATACAGTTACATTTTACGAATTCTACATTATGAGCATCAAAAAACATATTCCTAACACCATTACCTGTTGCAATCTCATCTCTGGGTGCATCGCAACATGTATGGCATTCTACAGCGAATGGGATAAGGCATTGCTGTTTATCGTTATTGGTGCGGTATTCGACTTCTTCGATGGTATGAGTGCACGCCTCCTTGGTGTTAGCTCACCCATTGGTAAGGAACTCGACTCGTTGGCTGATGACATCACTTTTGGTTTTGCACCTTCTGCAATCCTCTTCGACTATCTGTATTGTCAGGTTGAAGGCATGGGAGGATTATATTCCCTGTTGCCTTATGTCGCCTTTGTGATGGCTGCCTTCTCAGCGTTGCGCTTGGCTAAATTCAATCTCGATGAGCGTCAGACCACATCGTTTATCGGTGTGCCCACTCCTGCAAATGCCCTCTTTTGGGGGTCTTTGATTGTGGGTAGTGGCAAAGCTATTGAGGCATTACCCTACAGCATTTATGTTGTGGTGGCTGCCATCTTCTTCACCAGCTATCTGCTTATCGCTGAGATTCCCCTTTTCGCTTTGAAGTTTAAGCATTGGGGATGGCGTGGCAACGAGGTGAAGTATATATTCATTCTCTCTTGCATTCCATTGCTCTTACTACTCCAGGTCAGCGGCATTGCCGTTATCATTGCCTGGTATGTGGTATTGTCATTGTTTACCAATATCAACAAGAAGAAATAAGTAAACCCTATAGTCATGCTTAAAGCCATAGGAGGAATGATCCTCTTTGTTTTTTTCTTTATCGTGTTTCTTGTCCTACTTGTGGGGGGACAGGTGTTGCGAATGATTCGCCGCATGCAGAGACAGATGCGTGATGCAGCAGGCGAACATGCCAGACAGTATCGCAACGAGACTGGACGGCAGCGCCAACAGTATGATCGTCGTGCACAGACGGCTGGTTATACCAATAGTCGATGGGAGAATGAAACGGTAGAGGAAGATCCTGTCGAGGTGCATACCACGACACAATTTGGTGAAACCATCATAGACCGCAGAGGTCGTGAAAACAAGAAGATCTTTGATGATGGCGATGGAGAATACGTCGATTTCAAGGAAGAGAAATAATCCAAATAGTATATCAATATAACAAAGCGAGCCGCAACATTCTGTGTTGCGGCTCGCTTTGTTGGTATAAGTAAGTGGGATTAAGGATGTACGAGGGTTCCAATTTCCTCACCGTCCATGACTTTCTTCAGATTGCCCACCACGTCCATGTTGAATACATAGATAGGCAGATTGTTGTCCTGACACATGCAGATCGCGGTAAGATCCATGACCTTCAAACCGCGTGACAATACTTCTTTATAGGAGATTTCGTCAAACTTAGTAGCGGTTGGGTCCTTTTCGGGGTCGGCGGTATAAATACCATCCACGCGTGTGCCCTTCAGCATCACGTCGGCTTCTATCTCTATGCCACGCAGACTACTGCCGGTATCGGTAGTGAAATAGGGGTTGCCAGTACCTGCAGAGAAGATGCATACCTGTCCTGCTTCCATCGCCTCGATAGCTTTCCATTTGGTGTAGAATTCGCCGATAGGCTCCATGCGGATGGCTGTCAGCACCTTGTTCTTCACACCGATAGCTCCCAAAGCAGATGATAGTGCCAGCGAATTGATTACTGTGGCACACATGCCCATCTGGTCGCCTTTCACGCGGTCGAAGCCTTTCTGACTGCCGCTAAGTCCGCGGAAGATGTTGCCACCGCCGATGACGATACCAATCTGTACGCCCATCTCACTGACTTCCTTAATTTGTCGGGCATAGTCGCTGAGGCGTTCTGCGTCGATGCCGTAACCTTGATTGCCCATCAAACTCTCACCAGAGAGCTTCAGGAGGATTCTTTTAAATCTTGCCATATTATCTTTGTTTTTTATTGATTATTGTCTATCATCATGTAGTAGGGGTGTTCAGATCACAAACGATACTTCTTTGAAAGCATAGCGGCGTCGCTCCCCATCTTCGGTCATCAGTACCAGGTGTCCGTCTTCCTCCACATCTTCTATGCGTGCCATAAAAGCGCCTTGCGCATCGCAGTAGGGGTGAAAGCCTTTTCGGCGGTATAGGGCCTGCATGTAGCGTTTCCTTACATCCTGCAGCATATAGCTTTCAATGTGACAGATAATATCTTCCAATAGTGCTTGCCGGTTGGTTTCCTGTCCGGTTATCTGCCAGAGCGATATGGGGTTTGGGGCATCGCTTTGAAATTCGCGTTGGTTTACGTTGATGCCTATGCCCGCAATGCTATCGCATATCTGCATGCCTTTCAGTCTGTTTTCTATCAGCATGCCACAGATCTTAGCATTTCGCCAATAGATATCGTTAGGCCATTTCACGCTTAAGTCGCCTATATATTGTCCTAATGCGTCGGTCACCGCCAGTGATACTGCCATAGAGATATGAAACTGTCGGTTGGCTGGTACGTGTGTGGGGTGCATCAATACCGAGAACGTGAGGTTTTTGCCTCGTTCCGATTCCCAATGGTTTGATCCTTGTCCGTGTCCATCTGTCTGATAGTTTGCCCATACCACACAGTCTTCATCACCGCCATGTTCTCTCAGCCATCGGTTCGTGGAATCTGTCTCCTCGATATACACTATTTTTTCTTTCATAGTACAAAGGTAGTGCAAACCGAATGGAATACAAAATAAAAACTCGTTTTTATTTTTATTCCTGAGGTGCCGCCTACTTAAGAAATCCTTTCAAAGGTAGTGCAAACCGAATGGAATACAAAATAAAAACTCGTTTTTATTTTTATTCCCGAGGTGCTGCCTACTTAAGATGGTAATCACTGGTTAGTGAAAACCAAAATCGGATGGTGGTCGAATGGTGGTCGAAAACCCCACAAAATGACAATCGACCACACCTATAATAGATTGAAGGATAGTATGATGCAAGTATCGGTGGTCGAGTGGTCGGATTTTTTTGAAAACTGAATTAACTATATGTGTAGGTGGTACGACCATTCGCCTGTGATTTCTCTTGCTTACAACAGCAGGCAACTTGCTGTTTTGATGGCTGTTTGATAGCAGGTGTATGATGATAACGCGTGCGCGTACGCAAGCATGTGTACCTTTATTAAATGAAACAAGGTATATGAAATTTTAGTGTGAAAACGGTTTTCTTCTGCATTTATGATCCTTTTCTGAGGATATTCAACTATTTTTTTGTAATTTCGCAACCATGACACAAGAAGAACAATTGAAAACCGACGAACGCTATATGCGTATGGCATTGGTGGAAGCTGAAGCTGCTGGAGCAGCAGGTGAAATACCTATTGGTGCTGTAATCGTATGTCAGGGCAGGGTTATTGCCCGTGCCCACAACCTCACGGAAACTCTCAACGATGTTACTGCGCATGCTGAGATGCAAGCCATAACGGCAGCTGCAAACGAATTGGGAGGAAAGTATCTGACCGATTGCACACTCTATGTTACCGTAGAACCCTGTCCTATGTGTGCAGGTGCATTGGGCTGGTCGCAGATTCCGCGTATTGTCTATGGTGCTGCCGACGATAAACGAGGATTCCATGTCTATGCCCCCAAGGCATTACACCCTCGTACAACGATAAGTGGCGGCATTCTTGAGGAAGAATGTCGCCAACTTATGCAAGATTTCTTTAAAAGCAGACGATAGTTGTCATCGTGTGACTATCGTACTGGTAGTGAGGTTTCGGATTTATTCACCGATATACTTTGCGATGGTTTCCAAACACTTTTCTCTGCTAAATGGCTTCGACATGAAATCGCAGCAGCCTGCTTCAAATGTGGCTTGGCGGTCGGTTTCAAAAGCGTTTGCAGTCAATGCGATGATGGGGAGGTCTGGATGTTTCTCCTTGATGAGGCGTGTTGCCTCAAGACCATCCATCACGGGCATCTTCATGTCCATCATGATTAAGTCGAATTGTTGTTGGTCAGACAGTTCAACAGCTTCTTTGCCGTTGCTGGCGCGTACCACTTCATATCGATTTCTCAATACGTAAGTCATCAGCACGTAGTTGCTTTCGTTGTCTTCTGCTACTAAGATACGTTTCATATTCATTTCTTTTGTTTTATTCTTATTTTCTGTCTTTCCAGAGTTTGGTCATATCCTCCAAGGTCTTGCCTTTGGTCTCAGGTACCAACTTCCATACGAAGAGGGCTGCCAGCACACAGATAACACCATAGAGGCTATAGGTGAACCAATAACCCAGACTGTTGGCCAAGGGGACAAACGATGTTGATACGATCCAGTTGAATATCCACTGGAAGGCTACGGCAATGGCTACTGCTGCACCGCGGATGGTATTGGGGAATACTTCGGCGATGAGTACCCAGCAGATGGGACCCCATGAGAACATGAATGATGCTGAATAGATCATGATAGATACCATGCAGACGAGCTGCAGTTCGGGATTGCCGAAGGTGCATGCTACACCGATAGCACCTATTGCCATGCCGAGAGAACCAACGATGAGCAAGGGCTTACGACCGAGCTTCTCTACAGTGAAGATTGCTACACAGGTGAAGCTCAGATTGACGATGCCGTTGAATACGGTAAGCATCATAGGATTGTCGAAACCCATGGCTTCATAGATGCGTGGGGCATAATAGAGCACAGCATTGATACCTACTGCCTGTTGGAATACCGACAACATCACACCAACAAAGATGCAAAGGAATCCGTAGGTCATGAGTTTCTCGGTCTTCTCTGTTACGGTGTTCTTAATGTCAAACAGAATCTGTTTGGCTGCTGCTGCACCATTGATCTTTGCAAGGATGCGCTCTGCTTTGTCATCTTCGCCAATCATAGCAAGATAGCGTGGTGTCTCAGGTACAAAGCAGATGAGGATGGCAAACAGTCCGGCTGGAATCATTTCCGATCCAAACATATAGCGCCAGCCAGTCTCGATAGCCCATTTGGCTTCTGTGCCGTTGAGTATTTCGTTCAAACCGCCACCAACACTTGCAATGGCTGGGGCAATATGGTCGCCAAGGATGAAGAAGTTGACGAAATAAACCACCAACTGTCCGAAGATGATAGCAAACTGGTTCCATGATACCAACATGCCACGAATACCACTTGGCGCAATCTCACCAATATACATGGGGCAAACAGCAGAGGCAAGGCCTACGCCGATACCACCTATCACACGATAGAGATTGAACACGATGAGCAGGGTGAGGGTGGGTTTGCCTTCGGGCAACAACATGCTCTCAGGACACATAGAACCCCATGCCGATATGAAGAACATGGTGCCGGCGAATATCAATGAACGTTTTCTTCCAAATTTTGTAGCGAGCAAACCAGAGATGGCTGAACCGATGATACAACCGATGAGGGCACTTGAACTGGTGAAGCCATGCCAGAAATCGGTATATTGGAAGTCTTTAGCTCCCATAAAGAAGGCTTGAAGTCCTTTCTCTGCGCCAGAGATTACTGCGGTGTCATAACCAAAAAGAAGGCCGCCTAATACGGCAACCATCACAATAGAAATCAAATAGGATCTGCTTCCTGTTTGCTGCTGTTCCATAGTTTTTGTTTTATAATTATTGAAGTGTATGATTTGTTTGCACAAAAGTAACATTTTTTTGGAACTAACACGGCCTTTTTGCTTGCTTTTTAACGTTTTTTTGAGGAATAATGCATAAATGCATACGTTATAGGGGATTTCCTGCTAACAGGCTGCGTTTTGGTGATTGATGTGCTCTTTTTCTAGTTCCTATTAAAAATTGGGAAACGAATGGGAAAATAAAGGTAGCAGAAGGGAGATGTTCCTACCTCTAATCTTCCATAGTCATGGCACTTTTTCTCGCCATGGCATAATTAAAGCGAGCTTTATTCTGCTCATGGTTTAACGAAAACGTCCAATTTTAGCTACTCGCATTATGAAAATAAATAATTATATAAGGTTTTATTTGGTTTTTCGCTCACTTATTCGTACCTTTGCACCCGCATTTGAAAATGTGAACCGCCGTGATGAAGACGGGGAGCATCTGAAAGATGTCATATTATTAACAATTTAATTAAATCATCAACAATTATGTATTTAGATTCAGCTAAGAAGAAAGAAATCTTCGAGAAGCACGGACAGTCGGCTACTGACACCGGTTCTATCGAAAGCCAGGTAGCTCTGTTCACCTATCGCATCAGTCACCTCACCGAGCATCTGAAGCAGAACCGCAAGGATTTCGGTACAGCTCGTAGCTTGACCAAAATGGTAGGTCGTCGTCGTAAACTCTTGAAGTATCTCTACAACAAGGACATCAACCGCTATCGTGAACTGATCAAAGCCCTCGGACTGCGTAAGTAATAACGAAAGGTACATAACAAAAATTATCCCGCTGACTCGTAAGAGAAAGCGGGATAATTTTTGTTATAGCATATTGACGTGATGTTTATCTACCGTCAGCATGATGCTTGATTACATTGTAGTATCAATTATTCGCTACAGAACTTTTCGCAGAATTTCGTGAAGGGGAATCATTACGAAATCGCGTTCTTCCATTAACGGGTGGGGAATGACTAGCTCGGCACTGTCTATTCGCAGATCGTCATAGAGCAGTATGTCGATATCTATTGTGCGGTCAGAATAGCCATGATGGCTATCGGTTTTGCGCTTACGACCCATATCGCGTTCAATGGCTTGCGTCAGCAGAAGCACTTCGTGGGGCGTATGATTGGTGTGACAACATACTGCGCCGTTGAGGAAACGGTTGGAAGATTCAAACCCCCAAGGTTCGGTCTCTATCCATGATGATCGACGAATGACCTTGCCGATGCGGCGACCTATCTGTCTAACTGCCTCGTCGAGCATTTCCTGACGGTTGCCCAGATTGGAACCTAAAGCGAGATACACCTCATGGAGGTGATCGTCGCTTGTTGTCTCTGTCTGTTGCTGAGAAATGTTAGTCATTAAGGATGAGCATTGCATCGCCATAGCAACCGAACATGAAACCATTTTTGACGGCAGCTTCGTAGGCGTTGTAGATGAGATCGTAACCACCGAAGGCGGCGGTTGCCATCATCATGGTTGATTCGGGATGATAGAAATTGGCTATCAGCGAATCTGCCAGATTGAAGTTGTAGGGTGGGAAGATGAACTTATTGGTCCAACCAGAAAACTCTTTCAACATGCAGTCGGTGCCGACGGCGCTCTCTGTAGCACGTAGGGTAGAAATGCCGACGGCGCAGATTTTACGGCCTTCCTTCTTGGCATTATTGACTGTAGAGCAGGCTTTACTGTCGATAATCATCTGCTCGGAATTCATTTTGTGCTTGGTGAGGTCTTCTACCTCAATGGCGTCGAAACTGCCAAGACCACAGTGTACGGTGATGTAGGAGAAGTCGATACCACGGATTTCCAAACGTTTCATCACTTCGCGGCTGAAATGGAGACCTGAGGCTGGAGCGGTAACAGCTCCTTCATGGCGGGCATAGATGGTCTGGAAGTTTTCTTCGTCTTCGGGAGTTACATCACGTTTGTCAACGATATAGCGTGGTAGTGGGGCAGAGCCCAAGGCAAAGAGCTCGCGCTTAAACTCATCGTGGGGACAGTCGTAGAGAAAACGCAATGTGCGTCCACGGCTGGTGGTATTGTCGATGACTTCTGCTACCATAGGCCCGTCTTCATCGAAGAAGAGTTTGTTGCCAATACGTATCTTACGTGCTGGTTCTACGAGTACGTCCCAAAGACGCAGTTCCTCATTGAGTTCGCGAAGCAGGAATACTTCAATCTTTGCGTCGGTCTTTTCTTTGGTGCCATAGAGGCGTGCAGGGAACACCTTTGTATCGTTGAGAATCATTACGTCACCTTCATCGAAATAGTTGATGATGTCGCGGAATAACAGCGGTTGATTGGTGTCGTTTCCTTCATCATCTTTCTTGAAGATGTCGAATGTTTCGCTTTTGCGGTGTACAACCATCAGGCGACATTCATCGCGCCGATATACTTTATCAATGGTTCCGTCTTCATTTTCGAATGCTTTGTGTGGTGGCTCAAGGGCTACCTGTGACTCGGGCAACTTGAATTTAAATTGTGACAGTTTCATTGCTTATAGTTTTTTTAAGTTGTTTTTTTCTTCTTGATGTCTTCTATGTCTTGTTGGGCAAGCCATGCAGGGAAATCGTCCATCTGGATGCAATGTTCGATGCTGACTTCGCCCAAACGGGTGCGGCATAGTGCGGTGAGGTAGGCACCGCTTCCTAATGCGCGACCGATGTCGCGTGCAAGCGACCGGATGTAAGTGCCTTTTCCACATACCACTCGGATGGAGAGCTGCATGAGCTGTTGGTCGAATGACGTTACCTCAATCTCGTCGATATGTACGGTTTTGGCTGCAAGCTTCACTTCTTCGCCGTTGCGCTTCATGCGGTAGGCACGTTCACCGGCTACCTTGACTGCCGAATACTGTGGTGGCACTTGCTGGATATCACCGAGAAATTGTGGCAGCGTGTCGTCGATGAGCTGGCGTGTGATATGCTGGGTGGGGTAGGTCATATTGACGGTATGCTCTTTGTCGTAGCTGGCTGTGGTAGCACCGAGTTGCAGCGTGGCTGTATATTCCTTGGTGTGGTACTGCATGCGCTCAATCTCCTTGGTCATTTTGCCGGTACATAGTATGAGTACACCAGTGGCAAGGGGATCGAGTGTTCCTGCATGTCCCATCTTCACTCGTTTTACGCCAATCTTACGGGATACGAGATAGCGGATGTGTGCCAACGCGCCGAAACTCGACATGCGATAGGGCTTATCGATATAGATGACTTCTCCTTGTGTAAAATTCATATATTTTATTTAGAATATGTCCTAACCAGGTCAGGGGCATAAGGTAAATGTGAGTATTAAATGAGTGAGCAGATGATGGTGATAGCACCTGCTATGGCACAATAGATACCGAAATAGATGAGCTTGCCTTTCTTCACGATGTTGATCATCCACTTGCAGGCAAGGCATCCAGACAAGAAGGCTGCAACGAATCCTACTACCATGGGGAAGGTGTCGATGCCGCCAAGGGCTTCTTCTCCTTTCAGTCCTTTCAATAGGTCGAGTAATGCCTCACCAAGGATGGGAGGGATGACCATGAGGAACGAGAACTGTGCCATCTTTTCTTTCTTATTGCCTAATAGGAGACCTGTGGCAATGGTAGTGCCAGAACGGGAGAGTCCGGGCAGTACGGCAAGAGCCTGACCTAAACCGATGATGAAAGCATGCAGTGGACTGATGTTTTCACGCTGACGGGGCTTGGCAAAGTAGGAGAACGACAGAAGTAGTGCTGTTACGAGAAGCATGCAACCTACTATGAGCAGGCCCGAACCGAATATTTCCTCTACTTGGTCTTTGAAGAACACACCCACGATGCCCACAGGTATCATAGAGATGATGATGTTGAGGGCGTATTTGGTTTCATCGTTCATCTGGAATTTGAAGAGTCCTTTCAGTATCCAGTCGATTTCTTTCCACAGAATAACTAAGGTGCTCAATACCGTGGCAACATGTACCATGATGGTGAAAGTGAGGTTGTCTTCACCGTTGATGTCGACGAGATAGGCGCCAATGGCGAGGTGACCGCTACTGCTGACGGGGAGATACTCTGTCAGTCCCTGGATGAGTCCGAGTATAAGTGCTTCAAACCAATTCATTGTGCGCAACCCTCCTCTGTTTCGTTAGCTGTTGTCTCGGTGTTTTTGGGCTTGCGCATCACACCATAGATCATGAATACAAACCCGAACAAGCAGGTGATAGGAGCTATGGTGATGCGGCGTGTGCTGAAGATGTCGGCATTGTATGCCTCTAAGTCGGAACCGCTGCCACTCATCAGAATGAATCCGATGATGACGATAGCCATGCCTAATGCCAAAAGCAGATAGTTGGTGCGGTCAAAAGCGAGATTTCTTTTGTTCATAATGTATTGTTCGCAAATTGATGTGTTGTCAGATTTTGTAGAGTTCGCCAGCTGTCATTCTCAAGAAACGGTTGACGGCAAGCCATGCACAGAGGGCTGTGATGAGCAAACCGAAGAGAAATACTGCTACGCCGGTGATAGTAAGTTCCACCCAAGTGATGACGGTTAGTATGCCAGGCTGCATCACGTAGAGTCCGTAGAAGCATCCGCCCAATACGGCAATGGCTATGAGTGCAGCGATGATACCCACTCCCATGGCATGGTAAAGGAACGGACGACGGATGAATCCCCAAGAGGCACCCACAAGTTTCATGGTGTGGATGAGAAAACGTCGTGCATAGACGCTAAGTCGGACAGTATTGCTGATGAGCGAGAAGGAAACGCATGTCAGCAGGATGGCAAGCACAAGGAGGATGATGCTGATACGGCTCAGATTGTAGTTGACTTGATCCACAAGGTCTTCCATATATGCTACGTCGCTAATGCGGGCATCCTTGCGTAACTCTTTGGATATGATGCGCAAGGAGTCGCGGTTGGCGTAGTTGGCATTGAGCCATATCTCCAGTGTGGCAGGAAACGGGTTGAAGCCGAGAAACTCTGATGGGTCGCTGCCCAACTCCTTAATCTGTTCGCGCTGTGCCTGTTCTTTACTGATATAGTCGATATGGTGTGACCATGGCTTATGATAGAGATCGCGGCAGAGCAGGTGCCCCTGATTGACCGTGACATAGTCTTTCAACATGACGCTCATGGTCAGATTTTCTTTCATGTGGTTGGATAAGTTGCGTGCCAATAGTACGGAGAATACCACCATTCCAAGCAAGATAAGCACCATGGCGGTACTGATGCATAAGGTGACTCCCTGCATACCTCTACGACAACTGATAGCTTTTCTTTTTTTTGCCATTGTTCCTAAATGTCCGTAATATACCTAATTTCTTGCAAAATTACAATAATTCACTCAGATTGCAAAACAAATTACGTTTTATTTGCTAATTTTGCAGTCGATAACAAAACATTTGGATTTATGAGTACAATTATCTATCCATCTCCCATCTTCGGTCCCATTCATAGCCGACGCTTGGGTATTTCGCTTGGCATCAACCTGCTTCCTGCCGATGGCAAGGTTTGCTCGTTTGACTGTATCTATTGTGAATGTGGGTTCAACGAGGATCATCGACCTAAACAAACGATGCCTACAAGGCAGGATGTTGCAGAAAAACTCCAACTGACACTACAGCGTATGAAAAGCGAGGGACAGTTGCCCGATGTGCTGACGTTTGCTGGTAATGGTGAACCGACATGTCATCCCCATTTTCCGGAAATTATAGATGATACCATTCGTTTGCGTAATGCATATTGTCCGGATGCCAAAGTCTGTGTGTTGAGCAACTCTACGCAGATTCATCGTCAATCGGTACATGATGCGCTGATGAAGGTGGATGACAATATTCTCAAACTCGATACCGTGGATAGCGCTTACATCCATCGGGTGGATCGTCCGGCTGGCAACTATGACGTCAACCAGATTATTGAACGTATGAAGGCTTTCAACGGACATGTCATCATTCAGACGATGTTTATGCGTGGGGATTGTAATGGTGAAAGTGTGGATAATACTGCTGAGGAATATGTGGTTCCTTGGCTTGAAGCGGTCAAGACGATTGCACCTCAACAAGTAATGGTTTATACGATAGACCGAGAAACACCTGCCCATGGACTTCTCAAAGCTACCCATGAACAGCTTGATGCCATTCGGGATCGGGTTATTGCAGTTGGCATCCCTTGCTCAGCAAGTTATTAAATGCATTACGGGGGCGTTTTGTATTTGTTTGGCATAACCAGAAAGAGTCCGGAAATTGAAGTCTGCCATTCTCGTCAGGTTTGACATTTTTTCGTCGTGTCTTCGATAACTTCTCGTTCATCTTTCGTTCTTAGATAGATCCTCGTTCGGTTCTCGATCGGTCTACGATAGACTAACGAATAACGAACGAGAGACGAACGAGAAGCGAACGAGAAGTTAACGAGAACCAGTCGGGTGTTAATTGAAGACTCATGGTCCTTCTGTTGTAACCAGTTTGGGTTGTTGAATGTCGTTTCTGTAAACATAAACACCTTTTTTAATTGTACGATCAATAGTTTGTTACCAAGGTGCCTTCTTGTTTGAGAATTTATTCTCAGGTTGGTTTGCAAAGATACAATATCACAAAACCCAGATGTCCGCCTTTGTCACTCTCTATGCTTGTTTTTTATTTTATTTAACTTATTTATAGACTCTTTTGCATAGACTCTGCGTAAAAAATAACTAAACGCCTTTGATAGAGATGAGTAGTCGATCAATAGATGCTGTATCTTTTGTGGATAACAAGTCCATAATTGGTTGTTAGATGGAATGCAAAAACAATTTATCGATATTTGCTGATTTTGCTTTGAGATCCTAACAAAAACAAAATCATCCACAATACCAAATGTCTCGGTATTGCGGATGAAAGTATTATGATGTTCTGGCTACAAACAAACTGTAGTGGATGGTTACTGTTTGTTGTGCTCGGTGGAATTACCAAGCGGTTGGACTACATCTTAGAGATGATGCCAAGTTTGGTACCTTCGATAAACGAAATGATGTTGCGCACCTCTGGACCATCGGGCACCTGATCCTTGATCTGGTTGACGGCATCAAAAACTGATGTTTGACCGTGGAATACCAAGCGGTAGGCGTTGGCAATATGCTTGCGAACACGTGGGTCGAAACCTGCTGCTTCCATGATGACATTGTTAGGACAGCTGTATTTCACAGGTTTGCCACTTGCGATGATGTAGGGAGGAATGTCTTTCGAAAAGGTAGTACCTGCCTGGATCATGGCGAGGTCGCCCACACGAGTCTTGGCATTCTCCACCACCGAAGTGCTGTAGATGACACCATTGCCAATGACGCAGTCACCGGCAATCTTCGTACCATAGCCGAATACACAGCCATCACCCACTACAGTATCGTGGGAGATATGTGCACCTTCCATCAGGAAGTTCTTATTGCCCAATACGGTTTTGCTTCCTGCGTATGTGCCACGGTTGATGACAACATTCTCGCGGATGGTATTGTTGTTGCCAATTTCCACAAAGCTCTCAGCACCTTCGAAATTGAAATCCTGAGGTAAGGCAGCAATAACTGCGCCTTGGAACACTTTGTTGTTATTGCCCAAGCGTGTGCCGTTGAGGATACTTACGAAGGGGTAGAGTACGCAGTTGTCGCCAATCACTACATCGTCTTCGATATAGACAAAGGGGTATATTTTGCAGTTGTCGCCAATCTTTGCTTTGGGCGAAACGTCTGCTTTGGGACTGATAATACTTGCCATAATTTCTGATTTATATATTTATATAGATCCAGCAGCTAAATCGCCATGACAATGATGGTTGATATGCTTCCTGGATGTATCATCCGATGATTATTTTGCGCCACCTCCTAATGCATAGTAGAGATTTACCACTGCCTGCATCTTGTAGAAGTCATCAGCTACCTTTGAGAGTTGTACGTTGAGCAGTGAAGACTGCGCCTGGATTACCTCCAGATAAGAACCGCCAGCCTCTGACATCAACTTACGTGTATCCTCCACATTCTTCTCGAGTACGGCGATGCGTTTAGCCTCCACCTTACCCTTTTCGTCAGAATAGTTGTAGAGCACAAGGGCATTGCTCACCTCGCTACCAGCCTTCAGTACGGTGTTCTGCCAAGTATTGTAAGCCTGCTCGTACTGCATCTTAGCCACCTTCAAGCCGGCAATGATTCTACCATTCTGGAAGATTGGCTGAACCAATGAACCAACAGCAGAAAGCAACCACTTGCCTGGATTCACAATACCTGCACCAGCAGAATTGGTGAATGCACCTGTACCAGAGATGGTGATAGATGGATAGAACTTGCTGCGGGCAGTCTCTATGCCATAGAAGCACTGAGCCAGATTCATCTCGGCTGCGTGAACATCAGCACGGTTGTTGAGCAACTGGATGCCTACACCGGTAGAGAAGGTTGCAGGAAGACTCTGATTCTCCAGCTTGCCACGGGCAATGGAATGAGCCTGGTCGCCGATGAGAAGACTCAGGGAGTTCTCTGTCTCACGAATCTGGCGCATCAGGTCGGTCTTCTGAGTCAACACTGCATAGTAGTTGCTCTCGGCAGCCTGCACGGAAGTTCCGCGATAACCAATCTTGGTATCCTTCAGCACCTTCATGGTCTCCCAGGTATCCTTGGTCAATCCTTCCATATTGTTAACCAGCTCCACCTGCTTGTCGAGCATCAACAAGGTATAATACATGTTGGCGATGTTGGCGATGAGGTTGGTCTGTACAGACACCTGATAGTCCTTCAACTGGAGCAGAGCCATCTGGGCACTGCGCTTCTGAGAGAGCAGGTTGCCGAAGAGGTCAACCGTCCAACTGGCTGTAACAGGCAAGCTGTAAGTCTTGGTAGCAGCGTTACCATCCCAGGAAGCGATAGTTCCCTGAGGAGTGAAAGACAAAGAAGGCACGAATGCCAACTTGGCACATTTCAACTGTTCCTCTGCCATCTTCACGTTCAAAGCCGCATTGAGGAGGTTGACATTATTGTTCAATCCCTTCTCAATGATCGACTGGAGCTGAGGGTCGGTGAAGACGCTGCGCCAAGGGATGTTGGCGAAGGTAGTAGTATCCTTTACAGCCAAAGTATCTGTATCAGAAGCTACATCGCGAACGATACCGCTGGTCTTCACATCCGGACGCTCATATTTTCCGTAGAGAGTCTTGCAGCTGCTCAGAGAGAGCGCTGCGAGACACAGTATGATGCATGTGATATTCTTTTTCATCTTTTGCTTTGCATTTATTATTCTACACTTGCGTGTTCTACCTTATTTCTTTGAATCTTTGCGGGCAGAAGCCTCTGCATACTGAGCCAGTTCTGCAGCAGCCTCTTCGTTGTCTTCATCGTCGAAACGGAGCGGAGAAATCTTCTCTTGCAACCATTGGAATAGGGCGAATAGCGCAGGTACGATGAATATCTGGAGTAGGGTGCCAATCAGCATACCGCCTACAGCAGAAGCACCTAGAGTCTGGTTACCATTCTTACCTACACCTGATGCGAACATCAGTGGCAATAGACCGATAATCATAGCTAATGAAGTCATCAAAATAGGACGCAGACGAGCTCCTGCACCCAGAATGGCAGAGTATTTAATGGCCATACCCGTACGGCGACGCTCAAGGGCGAACTGTACGATAAGGATGGCATTCTTCGCCAACAGACCAATCAACATAATGAGTGATATCTGCATATAGATATCGTTAGCGTGGCCGAAGATGTTGGTGAAGGTGAATGCACCTGCCAGACCGAATGGAATAGAGAGTACTACCGACAATGGCAAGATGTAACTCTCGTACTGGGCACTCAGAATCAAGTAAACGAATACAATACAGAGTGCGAAAATCAGACCAGTAGAGTTGCTTGATTCAGCCTCTGAACGGGTCAAGCCAGAATACTCGTAGCTATAACCTTCGGGCAAAGTGGTCTTAGCCACTTCGGCAATTGCCTTCATACCATCACCTGAAGAATATCCCGTGTTAGGCGTTACTGATACGTCCATAGACGTAAACAGGTTGAAACGGGTGATGTTTGAAGGACCATAAACCTTCTTCAGATTAACAAACTCGCTCACGGGAGACATCGTGCCGTTGGCGCAACGCACATAGATTTTGCTCATATCGTCAGGACGCATGCGGCTTTCGGGACCTGCTTGTATCATTACACGATAGAGTTTACCGTATGAGTTGAAGTTGGAGGCGTAGAGTCCGCCGAGGTAGCCCTGCATGACAGCAAGTACGGATGATGGCGAGATGCCTGCCTGTTTGGTCTTAGCCACATCCACATCCACCATATACTGGGGATAGTTAGGGTTATACTGGGTCTGTGCAGTCTGGATTTCCGGACGGTCGTTGAGCTCCTTTAGGAAATTCTTTACAATATCAAAGAAACGGTTCAGATCACCACCGGTCTTGTCCTGCATGGTCATTGTAATACCACTCTGGGCAGAGAATCCTGAAATCATTGGCGGTGAGAATGCAAGGATCTGAGCATCCTTGATGGTTGCGGTCTGTTTGTAAATCATACCCAAAACTGAAGTATATTCCATGGGGTTGACGAACAATGCTTCGATGCCACCACCTGTCAGCGCACTCTTGATGCGATGGAAGAATCCACCTGGACGCTCCTCAAAAGGTTTGAGTTTGATGATGATAGTACCTTGGTTGGAACCGGCACCAGCGATAAAGCTATAACCCATGATAGCTTCACGGCGCTGGATGGCTGGGTTGGCTTCCAGCATTTTGTCGATTTGCTTCACTACTTCGGTTGTGCGCTGCTGTGTAGTACCTGGGGCTGTAGAGATACAAACAAACAGTGTTCCAGTATCTTCGTTAGGTACCAAACCTGTTTTGGTGACACCCATTAGTGCTACAAGAGCTATAATACCTGTTGCAACAACACCTCCGGCGATGACGCCATGCCCAATGACCCACTGTACACCTTTCTTATATTTATTGGTAATCTTCTCAAACTGATAGTTGAATCCTGTATGGAAACGGTCGATGATCGACATTTTCTTCTCATGTCCTTCTTCGTGTGGTTTCAGGAAGATGGCACAGAGTGCAGGAGATAGTGTCAACGCATTGACGGCAGAAATTACGATAGATACAGCCATGGTCACACCAAACTCACGGTAGAAATATCCTGAGGTTCCACCGATGAATGATACAGGAACGAACACGGCTGACATTACCAATGTGATAGAGATGATGGCGCTCGAAATTTCGTTCATGGCATCGATAGATGCTGTAAGTGCACTCTTATAACCCTGGTCGAGTTTGGCATGGACCGCTTCAACCACCACGATGGCGTCATCGACCACAATGGCGATAGCCAACAACAAGGCTGACAGCGTCAATAGGTTGATGGAGAAACCGAATATCCATAGGAAGAAGAATGTACCAATCAATGCCACAGGTACGGCAATCATAGGTATTAGAGTAGATCGGAAGTCTTGCAGGAAGACATATACCACGACGAATACCAACAAAAGGGTGATAATCAGCGTAAATACTACTTCCTCAATAGAAGCAAAGAGGAATTCGGTGATGTCCTGCTCGATGGTGTATTTTAGGCCAGGAGGGAAGTTCTTGCTCAGTTCTTCCAGTTCCTTCTTAACATCGGTTGCAATCTGTGTGGCGTTAGAACCAGCAATTTGCTGTACCATACCCATTACGGCAGGTTGGCCGTTGTTGAGCAGGTTTACGCTATATACCAGACCGCCCAGTTCTACCTTGGCAACCTCGCCGAGGCGGAGTGTCTGACCAGAAGTATTGCTCTTGATGAGGATGTTCTCATACTCAATAGGAGTCTTCAAGCGACCCTTGTAACGCAGGGTGTATTCGTACTGCATATCAGAACTTTCACCAAAGCTACCAGGGGCAGCCTCGATGTTCTGTTCCGCTAAAGCATTGGAGATGTCAGATGGTACGAGACCAAACTCCTTCATTTTCTCAGGCTTCAGCCATATACGCATAGAGTAGTTACGGGTAGAAGGGCTCTGCACATCACCCACACCATTGATACGCTTCAACTGTGGAACCACGTTGATCAAAGCATAGTTGGTCACAAACTGGTCATCGTAGCGTCCGTCGTCTGTGGTTAGCGAGAACAGAATCACGTTAGAACTCTGACGTTTGGTAACCGTAACACCTACACGTGTAACCTCGGCAGGCAACAAAGACAGTGCCTGTGATACACGGTTCTGCACGTTGACGGCAGCCATATCAGGGTCTGAACCCTGTTTGAAGTAAACGGTGATGCTGGCATAACCTGAGTTTGACGCAGAAGAGGTCATGTAGGTCATGTTTTCCACACCGTTGATACTCTCCTCCAGCGGGGCGATGACTGAATTCAATACCGTCTGGGCATCGGCACCTTGATAGGTGGTAGATACCGAGATAGTAGGCGGCGCGATATTTGGATACTGCTCAATAGGTAGCGATATCAAGCCGATGGTACCCAGCAAGACGAAGAAGATGGAAACCACCGTCGATAGTACTGGGCGTTTTATAAAGTTTGTAAATGTCATAATTTACTATTTTCTTTATACCTTATATTATAAATGGTTATTTGCTGAAGAATTGCTTCTTGCTTGATAGTGATGATGCAATTACTTCTTGCCGCTCATGGCTTTGGCAAACTCATGGGCATTGTCTTGCGACTCTGCGAGCTTGGCTGCTTCGGCTATCTTCTGATTGTAGCGCTCTAGTGTGATAGGCTTAATCTGTTGGCCATCAGTCAATTTGGTAATGCCTTTTACAACGATGCGGTCACCGGTACGGAGTCCAGAGGTCACAATGTAGTTCTTGCCGTCATCTTGTGGATTTACTTTGATTTCTGTATATTTCACTTTGTTGTCTTTGCCTACGGCATAAACAAAAATTTTATCCTGTACTTGAGAACATGCTTCCTGTGGAACAACGATGGCGTTGCTGTTGTCGTTAGAAATAACGATAGAGCCAGAACCACCGCTCTTCAGCAGTTTGTCGGGATTGGCAAAGTGTGCAATCAGCGATACGGCACCTGTAGAAGCATCGATGACGCCACTCATTTTTACAACCTTACCCGGTTGTTCGTAGAATGAACCATCTGCAAGTTGCAGTTTGACGGGAGGGAAGGCTGCGATGGCAGCCTGCATATTGCCGTTGTTTTTGCCCATATTCAAGAGTTCAGACTCAGATACAGAGAAGAAAACTTCCATGGTACTGATGTTTGAAACGGTGGTCAATGCCTGGCCAGAAGCGCTAACCAAAGCACCTTCTTTGAAGGGGAGACTTCCCACAACACCAGCCGAAGGACTCTTTACTACACACCATGCCAATTGTTCGCGAGCTGATGCCAATGCAGCTTCTGCCTGTGCAACCTGTGCTTCTGCGGTAGCAAGAGTATTGGCTGCGGTTGAAAGTTCGTACTCACCGATAATGTGACTATCGAAAAGATTCTTGTTGTTTTTGTAAGTCAGCTTGGCGGTGTTAGCCTGTGCCTTTGCCGTATTGACTGCGGCCTGACATTGACGGACAGCAGCCTGATAGGTCTCGCTGTCGATAGAGAACAATGGTTGACCGGCTGATACCGTTTGGCCTTCATGGACAAATACTTTTGTGATGAATCCTGAAACCTTTGGGCGAACCTCAACATCCTGAATACCTTTAATGGTGGCGGGGTACGTGGTTTGTAAAGCAGCACTTGATGTGCTGATGGTGCTTACGGCAAACTCGTCGTCACTGAAGTTGGGCAGACCATCCTTCTTGCTTCCTCCACATGAGGTTAAAATCGCGATTGCAGCAAAAACCGCAATGGTAATAACGTTTTTACTTTTCATACCTATTTATTTAAACTATTCTTAAATTCAATACTATTTGTTTGTGTACTGGAAAACCGAATATTTAAGTTTGGTTTTCGAAGTGCAAAGATACATAAAAAAAAATACTCTTATATATAATTATATAATATATATAATACATTTAACAATATTTATGCTACGCAACCAATAAATGCCAGATATTTGCCTATAAAAGACGGAAAACATATGTGGTCCATAGTGTTGGTCGGTAATTGTTGTTCGTGAGGAATATAAACGAGTGAATAGCATGCTATTTTATATACAAAACGACAATATGACACACAAAGGTGACAATGTGACATGTTTTATTGGTGTGGCATGAGACTTGCATTAATTGTTAGTGAACGCGGAAGCGAAGGCAGAGGCGCTCGGTAAACAACATATAAAACAGAACAATTAAACAAATAAAATTAGGAGGTATGATTATGTTACCAGTAATGTTTAAAAACAGTTGGTTCCCAACAGTGTTCGATGATTTCTTCAACAGTGATGCAATGGCAACTGCCACAACGACCGCTCCGGCAGTCAACGTCAGAGAAGATCTTAATGAATATACCATGGAGATGGCTGTGCCTGGTATCAAAAAAGAGTATTGTCGTGTACAGTTGACCGATGACGGCAACCTTCATGTAGCCATTGAAAACAAGATGGAACATAAGGATGAGGATAAGAAACAGCATTATCTGCGTCGTGAGTTCAGTTATACAAACTATCAGCAGACTTACACTTTGCCTGACGATGTAGCTAAGGATAGAATTTCTGCTAAGGTTGACAACGGTATTCTTACTGTGGTGATGCCTAAATTGAAGAAGGAAGAGAGTAAAGTGGCACGTGCAATTGAGATTGCATAACGTAGCTGAAAGTATAGTCACTTTAACATAAACGTATGTAGCGGGCTGCAAAATTCGTTTTGCAGCCCGCTATTTTGTTATGTCTGTATCTCCTTGTTTATATAAACTGTTTTTTTTTAGTTTTGTTGAATATATGATAAGGGTTTTGCTTGCATGATTGATGAAGTTTGGTGGTTTGCGGAATTATTCGTATCTTTGCAAGGTAGAATAATGACTAAAAATAGCGAATATGACAGATAAAGAAAAACTGATAACAGATAATATGGGGTATGTGGTCACATTGGCGCGCCAATATTCCTGCGAACTTCTTGATACAGATGACTTGGTGAGTGAAGGAACTATCGGTATTATCAAGGCGGCGGAAAAGTTTGATCCGAATCGGGGTAAGCCTTTTGTTACTTTTGCCGCACCTTATATTCGTACCGCCATTGAAGCTGCTATACGTCGAGTGACTGGTGAAGTGACAGTGAAATCGACGGACGAGAGTATCCCTGCAGGGTCACGTAATAATTATACGCTACTAAATGTGTTGGAGGATAAAAACTCGCAACGGGCTGATGCCGAGATGGAACGGGAACTGTTGAAGTCAGACTTGGAGCGTTGTATCTATCTGCTCGACCAGCGCGAGGCAGCAGTCATTAAAAGGTATTTCGGATTAGGTTTTGATCGTATGACCATGGCGGAAATTGGTGGTGAACTTGGGTTGAAGCGTGAGCGTGTGCGCCAAATACGCGACAAGGCTTTGCGCAAACTGCACAAAGCCTCGTCGTAGAAGATAATGCCGATGGTGGTATGGTACCATTTGGCAGACTGTCACGATCAATAGATTGTAGTGTTGTGATAGTTTCTATTTTTCTATGGTCATTGTTGCTCCTGATGTTCGGTGGAGAGCCCCATGGCATTGGCGCGCTCCATGAGCAGACGCATCAATGGTTCACGTTCATTTTCCACCCGATTGTCGAGTACGGCATCTTTTAGGTATTGTTTGAGTGTTCCCACCTCGCGAGAGGGTTTCAGATGGAACATCTCCATGATTTCGTTGCCGTCAATTACAGGTTGTAACAACCGTTTATAATCCTTTTCTTGTAAATCGGTGAGTTTTTCACGCACCATGCGGAAATTCTCCAAAAACATTTGTTTGCGCACCTCATTCTTTGAGGTGATGTCGGCTTCGCATAGGGTCATTAGATCGTTGATGTCGTCACCGGCATCGTTGAGCAGGCGTCGAACGGCAGAATCGGTTACAATCTCATCGGCAATGGCTATGGGTCGCATGTGCAGTTCTACCATTTTCTGTACGAAACGCATCTCGCTGCCCATAGGCAATTTCAGCCGGCGGAATATCTCCGGCACCATTTTTCCACCAAGATAGTCATGGTTGTGGAAAGTCCATCCAGCCTTAGGCTCCCAACGCTTGGCACGCGTTTTTCCGATATCGTGGAGTAACGCCCCCCATCGCAACCATAGGTTATCGCTATGCTGGCAGACGTTTTCCAGCACTTCCATGGTGTGGTGGAAATTGTTTTTATGAGCCCGGCCTTCTTTCTTTTCTACAATGTCGAGTGCGGAAAGTTCAGGAAGCATGCGCTGTAATAAGCCGCTACGTTGTAGGTATTCGAAGCCAATGCTTGGGTGTGGTGCCATCATGATTTTATTGAGCTCCACCTCGATACGCTCTCCGCTAACAATCTTGATACGGTCTACCATGCGTTCCAAAGCTTCAAACGTATCGTCCTCAATTTGAAAATTGAGCTGAGTGGCGAAACGAATGCAGCGCATCATACGCAAAGGATCGTCGGAGAATGTGATTTCAGGGTCGAGTGGAGTAGCAATAATGCGGTCTTCCATATCGGCAATACCGTCAAATGGATCTACCAATTCGCCGAATCGAGCGTTGTTGAGGCAGATTGCCATAGCATTGATGGTGAAATCTCGACGGTTTTGATCATCTTCCAGCGTACCGTCTTCCACAATAGGCTTGCGTGAATCGTGGCTATAGCTCTCTTTGCGAGCTCCCACAAATTCCACTTCCATGTTTCCCATCTTTACTTGTGCTGTGCCAAAATTACGAAATACCGAGAGGTGTGCACGCCATCTGCCAGTCTTTGGGTTTTTTCCCAAATTCTTTTGCAGTTGTCGGGCCACTTCAATGCCACTGCCTACGACAACTACGTCAATGTCGTTGCTGGGGCGTTCGAGGAATATATCACGAACAAATCCGCCCACAACATAACATTCTAACCCCAGTTCGTCGGCGGAAGCACTGATTTGGCGGAATATCGGCTTATCGAGTATTTTAGCCAGTGCAGCGTCTGAATATAGCTTCATGATGGTATGTTTTTCTACTTTGTCGTGTGCAAAGGTACGCAAATTTCATCTATTTCGGCTGTTCATTGCGCATTTTTTTGTAACTTTGCACCTTAGAATGACGAAGAAACTGATTATCATACTATCCGCAGTGCTATTTATAGTGGCTTGTGGCAATACCAACAACAAAGCGAAAGCATTGCTCGATGAAGCGCGTTTGGCACTAGACGAACGGCGTTACGATGATGTGCTTGCCAAGATTGACACCTTGCGCAATAAATATCCACGTGCCATTGAAGAGCGAAAACAGGCTTTACCGCTATGGCAAAAAGCAGAACTTTTGCGCACTCAAGACGAACTGGCAGTAGTTGATTCCCTGTTGGCGGTGGTGGGAAGTGCTTACAATGAAGTCCGTCAACTGCAAAATCAGGCCGATAAATCAGGTGATCAAGAGGCATGGAAGCGCCACAACCGCACAGCGAATCAGTTGAAAGCGCGTAAAGACTCGCTTCAGAATCGCTTCGATGTGGCATGTGCCAAAATCAAGTATATTCATAAAAAGCAGAAAGAAATATAATAAATAGGCATTTTCCTGACGCTAAACCTTGGTGATATGGTAGGAATTTTTTAATTTTGCAATCGATTATGACAAAAGATAACCACACGACAGAGGCCCAGTTTGAACAGGTGATGAGTGAATGTCGCACCTTGTTCACCAAGAAGTTGCATGATTATGGAGCTTCATGGCGAATACTGCGCCCACAGTCGCTTACCGACCAATTGTTTATCAAGGCCAAGCGCATACGCTCCTTGGAAATTAAGAAGGAATCGCTTGTGGGCGAAGGCATACGACCAGAATTTATAGCCCTCATCAACTATGGCATTATTGGATTGATACAGCTCAGCCACGGATTTTCTGATACTGTCGATATGCAACCCGATGAAGCCCTTGCACTCTATGACAAGTATGCCGATGATGCCTTGCAACTGATGATACGTAAGAATCACGATTATGATGAGGCATGGAGATCCATGCGTGTCAGCAGTTATACCGATTTCATCCTCACCAAAATAGAACGCATCAAAGAGATAGAGAACATCGGTGGAGACACCCTTGTCAGTGAAGGCATTGATGCCAATTACATGGACATCATCAACTATGCCGTCTTTGGAGCAATCAAGTTGAGTGAATGATGGTTAGAAAAATAGCAGTAAACGTTGCCCGTTTGGTCATCGCAATGACATTTATCCTATCAGGATTTGTCAAAGCTGTAGATCCGCTGGGCACACAATATAAGATTGTCGACTATCTCAAGGCAATGCAGCTGGGGACATTTGTACCCGATTTCCTCACACTTACTGCATCTGTACTTTTGTCGGCAGTGGAATTTGGATTGGGCATCTGTATGCTCTTTGCTATACGCCGTCGGTTGGTGTCACTACTTGCACTTTGCATGATGATTCCCATGACGGCATTAACACTATGGTTGGCAGTGGCCAACCCTGTCACCGATTGTGGGTGTTTCGGCGATGCTGTCACCCTCACCAATTGGCAGACATTTACAAAAAATGTGGTGCTTCTGGGTTGTGTCGCTATCGTGAGATACAGGCCGCTTGATATGATGCGCTTTGTATCGAAGACCAATCAATGGATTGTGACCAACTATTCGATGCTCTTCATCTTTGCTGTATCGGCATGGTCGCTATATGATTTGCCACAATTTGACTTTCGTCCTTATCATGTAGGAACCAATATCTTGAAGGGAATGGAGATTCCAGAAGGTGCAGAAATGCCAACCTTCGAAACGACATACCTGATGGAGAAGGACGGTAAGAGGCAGACATTCGATATAGACCACTATCCTGATTCTACCTGGACTCTTATCGAGGCCAATACTCGACAACTGACCAAGGGATATGAACCGCCCATCCACGATTTCTATATCAATGACATAGAAACAGGAGAAGACATCACCATGCAACTGTTGGAACAGAAGGGATACCTATTCCTGCTGGTGACACCACATCTTGGGAGTGCAGACGATAGCCAGTTTGACCGCATCAACGAACTCTATGAATATTCGCGCGATCATGGTTACCGCTTCTATGGACTCACCGCAAGCGATGAAAAGGCCATAGGACAATGGCGCGACATGACAGGGGCTGAATACACTTTCTGTCAATCAGACGAAACGGTGTTGAAGACCATCATACGTAGTAACCCAGGACTATTGTTGCTGAAAGACGGAACAATCGTGCGCAAATGGAGTCATAACAATCTGCCACAACTCGATGAAGAACAGGCAAACAAGTCTTTGGAGCAGTTGGATATTGGACATCTGCCAAAAGATACCACTCCAAGAAAGATACTTGATATCGTATTGTGGTATATGTTGCCCCTCTTCCTACTGACCATAGCAGACCGACTCTGGGCTTGGTCGAAATGGATGAAACGCAAAGAAGAAACAAACAAGATATTTAAACTCTTAAGAAAAAAGAAAATGAGAAAGAAAATTGTAGCAGGAAACTGGAAAATGAACCTGAACCTGCAAGACGGTGTGGCTTTGGCCAAAGAACTTAACGAGGCACTTGCTGCCGACAAACCCAATTGCGATGTTATAATCTGCACACCATTCATCCATCTGGCTTCTGTAGCTCAGGTGCTTGATGCCAATGTTATTGGCCTCGGTGCAGAAAACTGCGCTGACAAGGAAAAGGGTGCTTATACCGGTGAGGTTAGCGCTGAAATGGTTAAGAGCACTGGTGCACAGTATGTTATTCTGGGCCACTCAGAGCGTCGCCAGTATTACAGCGAGACTCCAGAGATCCTGAAAGAGAAGGTGCAACTCGCACTGAAGAACGGTCTTAAGGTTATCTTCTGTATCGGTGAAACTCTCGAAGAGCGTGAGGCTAACAAGCAGAACGAAGTAGTGAAGGCTGAACTCGAAGGAAGCGTATTCAACCTCAGCGAGGAAGAATTCCGCAACATCGTTATCGCTTACGAGCCAATTTGGGCTATTGGTACCGGTAAAACCGCTACCGCAGAGCAGGCAGAAGAAATCCATGCCTATATCCGCTCTATCGTAGCAGAGAAGTATGGTGCAACTGTGGCTGATGACACAACTATCCTTTACGGTGGTAGCTGCAAAGCCAGCAACGCTCCTGAACTCTTTGCAAAGCCCGACATCGACGGTGGTCTTATCGGAGGTGCTTCACTAAAATGTGCAGACTTCAAGGGCATTATCGACGCTTGGAAGAAATAAGGCTCAAACCAACCGGACTCAAGATGAAGCATCAGACTCTTCGTCGTGACCGTTGGATAGTCACCATGATTCTGTGTATCGGCATGGCAATCCATGCCGGTGCACAGTCTTTTACACAACGCATCCAGAAGAAAGTGGATGGTCAGGGTACTGTTACCATTCATCATAGTCAGGAGATAGACCGACTGGTCAATGTGCAACCCACATCGCCCAGCAGTACTACAGCAACTAAACCTTCTGCGGATAAGGCTGTGTCAAGTGGCAAATCCAATACTCCGACACCATCAGGTGCAGACAAAAACAGCGGCAACCCTTCTACTGCTAATTCCCCAATAGCGAAAGTTAATGCGCCGGAGAGTAGCAGTGAAGCAGAGGTCGATATGTCTAAAAAGGTGATGCGTAATGCCCAAAAAGTCATGGGCTATCGTGTACAGGCCTTTGCCGGTGGCAACTCACGTCAAGATCGTCAGAATGCCGAACGCACCCGCAACGCTATCAAAGCTCACTATCCTCATGTACCTGTCTATGTGCATTTCTATTCTCCTAGATGGATTTGTCGTGTCGGCAACTACCGTACATACGAGGAAGCGCACCATATGTTGGTTAACCTGCAACGGCTTGGCTATAAGCAGGCATCCATTGTGAAAGGAAAAATAACCGTACAGTATTAAATGAATCCAGAAACAGAATATAGAGAAGGACTTGACCAGTTGGCCGAGCACTACCATGAAGTGTTGTCGCTACTGGGTGAAGATCCCGAACGAGAGGGATTGCTTAAGACCCCCATGCGTGTGGCAAAGGCCATGCAGGTGTTGACACGTGGCTACAAAATGGACGCTCATAAAGTGCTGACCGATGCACTTTTCAAGGAAGATTATAGTCAGATGGTCATTGTCAAGGACATCGATTTCTTTTCATTGTGTGAACACCATATGTTGCCTTTCTATGGTAAAGTGCATGTGGCGTATATTCCAAATGGATATATTACTGGCCTTTCAAAGATTGCCCGTGTAGTAGATATCTTTAGTCATCGCCTTCAAGTGCAAGAGCGTATGACCCTGCAAATTAAGGAATGTATCGAACTGACCTTGCATCCGCTAGGTGTGATGGTTGTGGTCGAGGCTCAGCACATGTGTATGCAGATGCGTGGTGTAGAGAAAATAAACTCTATCACTACCACGAGCGACTTCAGTGGTGCCTTCAACCAGGCCAAAACTCGCCAAGAATTCATGAACCTCATCCATAATAAGTAACTCCTAATCATTCATAAAACTAATAAACATATACCCATGGCAGCCAATCAGAAAGAATCATACAAGACCAATCAGAACCTTCTGCAAGAGTTCTATCACAGTTGTTTCGGCAAGATTATAATCCTGTTGCTGATGATGGCACTGTTGCTGTTTGTGGCATTGATTACCCGTCCTACAAAGCAGCAGATGCTCGATGAGATGGAAGACAACATTCGCGAATGCCTCCAGGAAAACGATAGCATCAAGGCAGATGGCGTTGATGATGTTGTCAACAACTTCTGCAACATCTTCACAACTGCCGGTGAGTTAGCCTCCGACAGTGATGTCGTTGCTGCTTACAAGAAGTTTAACCGTTTGGAAGTATACCAGCATCCATTCTATTCTACCGCACACATTATTAATAATATTCATCCCAGTGGCGTCCGTGTCGGTATCGGTGTGTTTGGTGTTGTCATTCCTACGGTGAGTTATAAGGATTTGATACTATTTGTCAGTCCAATCAAGAACTACAACAAGACACATATTATCACTCCACCGGTTATTACCGATGATGACTTGGGTGAGAATCCCAATGTGCAGGAATACCATTATTTGGGTGATCCTGATCAGTAACTGTCAACAGAAGCGGCCTTCTCATAGTGTCGCACGACTGATATATTCATTTATTCCCAGTTGCACCTATGGTGTGGAAGGAATATTATTATCCCTACCATCATCTGTTGCTTTTGGGTATTTGAAAACTATTTTTTGACCTCATGAACAATTTTGGATAAAAGGTGTAACATAAGACAAAGACCGCACGTGGAATAATTGCTATATTTGCAAACGAAAGCCGTTGCGCTGACTGCTGACTGTATGAAGAAATCCACAGTGCGTTTGTCATGGGACGGCAGGTAGTGATACTAATTCAAACCTAAAATACCAATAATGATGAAAAGACTCAAACTTATTATCAGTATGTTGCTGTTGATGATATTGCATGTCAGTGCATCGTCAGCAGACCAGACGGTCTTATCGGTTGGAGTAGATCCTAATTTCCAAATCTATCTCTGCTTGGGACAGTCAAACATGGAAGGCAATGCCACTCCTGAGGCATGTGACCGTGTAGGTGTAAATCCCCGCTTTGTGTCGATGAATGTATTTGACGATGAAAAGGCTGGATGGCACAAATTCCAATGGCGCACAGCTGTTCCGCCATTGGTAGCACCTCAGACAGGTCTTACTCCTGCCGATTACTTCGGTCGTCGCATGGTGGATTTTCTGCCCGAAGAAGTCAGGGTGGGTGTGGTAATGGCAGCTGTTGGCGGCGCCAGCATCGACCTGTTTGACAAGCGCCTCTATAGCGATTACCTCAAGAAACAGCCCGATTGGATGAAAAACTTTGCTCGCCGCTATGATGGCAACCCTTATGCTTGTTTGATAGCAGCCGCTCGTGAGGCCATGAAGCAAGGTGTCATTAAGGGAATACTCTTCCATCAGGGTGAGACCAATACTGCCGATCCAACATGGCCAGCACGTGTAAAAACGGTCTATGATGATATTCTTGCCGACCTCGGCCTGCAAGCAGTCGACGTCCCATTGCTGATGGGCGAGGTGGTTCAGACCGATCAGGGAGGACACTGTGGTTCACACAATGCTATCATAGATGATATTGCCAAGACCATACCAACCGCTCATGTGATATCGTCGAAGGATTGCCCTCAGCGTGGCGATGGACTGCATTTCACCGCGGAAGGCTATCGAATCCTTGGCAAACGCTATGCCGATGTAATGCTTCAACTATTGGGTGCCCCCAAGCAGATGCATGCTTCTGCCAAAAAAGGTAGTTTGGCAGAAAATGCTATTGAAGGCAACGAATTTCCTCGCATTGATGCCCAGCATCGTGCTTATTTCCGTCTGCATGCTCCCGAAGCACGTGATGTGAAGGTAGATATCTGTGGCAAGAAATATCCCATGTTGCGCGATTCCAACGGCGAATGGTATGGAGTGACCGATCCGTTGGTTGTTGGTTTCCACTATTATGTCTTCAATGTAGATGGTGTCTCGGTTACTGATCCTGCTTGTGATACTTATTTCGGATGCCACCGTCTGATGAGCGGTTTGGATGTTCCTGAAGGTGACGAGGGTAACTATTACCATCCCCAACAGGGCGTGGCACAGGGACAAGTACGCTCTTGCACTTATTTTGCAGCTTCGCAAGGCAAGTTCCGTCGCGCCATGGTATATACGCCAGCCGAATACGAACGTAATAAGAGCAAGCGCTATCCTGTGCTCTATCTGCAGCATGGCATGGGTGAAGATGAAACCGGATGGAGTCATCAAGGCCACATGAACCATATTCTCGACAATCTGATAGCCACTGGCGAGTGTGTGCCCATGATAGTTGTTATGGAGAGTGGTGATGTGAAAGCGCCCTTCGTACCTAAGGGTGGAGCGACTCCTGATGCATCGCGCAACGGTTATGGTGCATCGTTCTATCAGGTTCTCAACGACGACCTCATCCCGATGATAGACAAGACCTTCCGTACTAAAACCGATCGCGAAAGTCGTGCAATGGCAGGACTGTCTTGGGGCGGTTTCCAAAGTTTCAATACCGTATTGACCCATCTCGACCGGTTTGCATATCTTGGAACCTTTAGTGGTGCCATATTCGGTGTTGATGTAAAGACCTGTCACAACGGTGTGTTTGCCGATGCTGACCGTTTCAACAAGCAGATGAAGTATATGTTCATGGGTTGCGGTACGGAGGAAAACTTCGGTACAGGCAAGATGGTCAACGACCTGAAGGCCCTTGGCATCAATGTTACTTATTATGAGTCGAAGGGTACTGCCCACGAATGGCTCACCTGGCGTCGTTGTCTTCGCCAGTTTGTTCCACACCTTTTTAAGAAATAAAACGATGAAATCAAACAACAACATTCTTTTTCTCGCCATAGCTTTGGCATCCTCTACTGCAGCCTTGGCACAGAATCCTATTATTCAAACCCAGCTGACTACCGATCCAGCTCCTTTGGTGTGTGGTGACCGCATCTATGTATATACCGGCCACGATGAAGACCATGCCGATTTCTTCTGGATGAATGAATGGCGTGTGTATTCTTCAACCGATATGGTCAACTGGACTGACCATGGTTCACCACTCAATCAATCGTCATTTGCTTGGGCTGACGACCGTGCATGGGCAGCACAGGCAATCGAGCGCAATGGAAAGTATTATTGGTATGTCTGTGCCCACTCCAAAATAACCGGTGGCATGGCTATCGGTGTGGCTGTAGGCGACACACCGACAGGTCCTTTCCGTGATGCCTTAGGCAAACCATTATTCGATAACGGTTCGTGGGACAATATAGACCCCACGGTTTTGATAGATACCGATGGTCAGGCATACCTCTATTGGGGCAATCCGCATCTCTACTGTGCCCGTCTTAACGATGATATGATATCTATCCGTGGCGAAGTGGAACGCATCGAACAGCGTGTTGAAGGCTTCGGCGCTCCCGATATGGAAAAGCGCGACAAAAATGTAAAATACAAAGATTGCTATACTGAAGGTCCATGGATTAGTAAGCGTGGCAACAACTATTACATGCTCTATGCCGCAGGTGGAGTGCCCGAACATATTGCTTATTCTATGAGCAAGACGCCTACAGGACCTTGGAAATACATGGGCAACATCATGCCACTGCAGGACACAGGTTCGTTTACCAACCATTGTGGTGTAGCTGATTTCAAGGGACATTCCTATTTCTTCTATCATACCGGCAAGTTGGGAGGTGGCTTTGGTCGCAGCGTAGCAGTTGAAGAGTTTACCTATCAACCAGATGGAACATTCCCTATCATCAATGCTACAGCCGAAGGAGTGCGTCCTATAGGTACCCTTTGCCCATACAATCGTGTGGAAGCAGAGACTATGGCATGGTCGAAGGGCGTTAAGTCAGAGTGGAATGAAGATACCGGTGTGTATCTTTCAGATATTCATAATGGCGATTATATCAAAGTGCGTGAAGTGGATTTCGGTCAGCAACAACCGTTGCGTTTCGAAGCTCGTGTGGCAAGCGCCCTACAAGGCGGATGGCTTGAAGTGCGTACCGACAGCGTGACAGGTCCACTTGTGGCACAAGTGAAAGTGCCCTATACCGGTGGATGGGAGAAGTGGCAGACTGTAGAGACACTTGTAGAGCGTCCTCTTGTGGGCAAACACGATCTCTATTTCGTATTCAAAGGCCTGAAAGGTCTCAAACTCTTCACCTTCGACTGGTGGCGTTTCGATCAGAATCAAGTGGCAGCAGAAGGTATGATGCACAATCCTGTGCTGTGGAGCGACGTGCCCGATCCCGATGTGATTCGTGTGGGTGACACCTATTATATGGTCAGCACCACCATGCATCTCATGCCCGGAGCTCCTATCATGGCTTCGAAAGATCTGGTCAACTGGGAGATTGTCAACTATATCTTCCCCCGACTGACCGGCTCGCCACGTTACGATATGCGCGAAGGTACTGTCTATGGGCGTGGTCAGTGGGCCACTTCGCTGAAATATCACAATGGTAAATTCTATGCACTCTTTGCACCAAACGATAATTCTGACGGTGAAACCTATCTCTGTGTGGCTGACCGTGCAGAGGGAGAATGGACCATTCATAGCCGTATGCGACACTTCCACGACGCTACGTTGATGTTCGACGATGACGGAAAGGGCTATATCGTGTATGGTACAGGAGAAATCATGCAACTCAATGACGATTTGACCGATGTGGTAGAAGGCAGTCATCATATACTTTTCAAACGCGATAAAACCGAAACCAACCTACTTGAAGGCTCTCGCATGATTAAGCACAATGGTAAATACTACCTGCTGATGATATCTTTGACCAATGGACATCCGCGTCGTGAAGTGTGCTATCGTGCAGACCATATCTACGGTCCATACGAGAAAAAGGTTATTCTTGAAACCGAATTTGGAGGTAAAGGCGGTGTGGGACAAGGCACCATTGTCGATACACCCGACGGACGTTGGTATGCTATCATCTTCCAAGACCGTGACGGAGTGGGGCGCACACCAACGCTCGAACCCGTTCGCTGGCTCGACGGATGGCCTATCTTGACCGATTGGGATGGTAAGATTCCCTATTTAATGCCTGTTCCTGTGAAGGGATTTGAGAAGAAATCCATAGTCTATAGCGACCATTTTGACAGCGATAAGTTGGCGCTGCAATGGCAGTGGAACCACAATCCAGTGGATGAGGCATGGTCGCTGACCGATCGCAAAGGTTGGCTCCGACTGAAGACATCACGCATCGCACCACACATCTTCCTTGCTCCCAATACGCTGACAAACCGTACCGAGGGTCCTGCATGCCAAGGAACAATACATCTGGATCTGAGCAATATGAAGGATGGCGACGTGGCTGGACTCTCTGCCTTCCAAGGCGATGCAGCCTTACTGTCGGTTGTGAAGAAAGGCAAACGCCTATATATTGTAGCAACGAAAGAGTCGGTGGAGTTGACCGATAAGGATAAAGCTGTTGTGGGTGTAAAGCGAGAGGAAGTGTTCCGTCGCGAACTCAAGGGCAAAGAGGTTTGGTTGCGCATGGCGTGCGACTTCCGATTGGGCAAAGACCTTGCCACACTGTCGTACAGCGCAGATGGTAAACAATGGACAGATGCCATCAAAGATTTCCGTATGATTTATGATTATCGCCGATTGTTTATGGGCACACGTTTCGCTATCTATAACTTTGCCACACGTCAGACAGGTGGATGGGTCGATGTGGATAGCTTCGACTATCAGCGTGACTGATAGACTGTAACCTGCAAGATAACATCTAAACATATAAGATGGTTCGTCCGATGCTGTCGGACGAACCTCTTTTATTTCTATACGCGCACGCGCACGCGATGTCGCAAGAAATCGACCACTCGACCACCAGCGTGTTGTAACAGGTTGAGCAATATTGTCTTATGTTGGTGGTCGAATCGTTTTTGATGGTTGTTTTCGACCACCTTTCGACCACCACAAGTGTTGTTTGTTGTAAGCGTGAGGTTGACATAAAGACGATGTTTGTATTTTGCCAGAGTAAATCATGATGCTGAAAATGTTTACCAAATGTTTGGCAATACCTTGGCCCTATATTTGGCAATACTTTTGTCTAACGTTTAAAAGACTTCTTTCCAATGTTTGAAAAGACTTCTTTCCAATGTTTGAAAAGACTTCTTTCTAACGTTTGATAATACTTTTATCCAACGTTTGACAATACTTTTATCCAACGTTTGATAATACTTTTATCCAACGTTTGATAATACATTTATCCAACGTTTGATAATACTTTTATCAGCGGTTTGAAAAACTCTGAAAATATCGTTCGCTTTGAAGATGGTCGTGTTGCCAACAATTTTTATAGTGTGGTCGAAGCATGGTCGAAAATACCGTAGCAACCGCCATCGACCACAGCTTAAGTTGTTGAATTGTAGCGCTTTGAGCTTTATGTGTGGTCGTGTGGTCGAATATTATTGAAAACTGAAAAAAATATATGCCCTTATGGTATCTTTGCGTGTTGCGCTATTGTCTGAAAGAGGAACAGGCATTTAGGCAATAAAAAATTGATTTACCCGGCAATTCACGTGGAATTGCCGAGTAAATCAACATGTTTTCCTCTTTTGTAAGGAGTTGGGTTATAGCTTAGAACCCCATATTGCCATTAGGCTTTGCAAGGTGTCCAAGGCTTCAACTGCTTGAAGAAATCGTTGCCCTTGTCGTCAACAAGGATGAATGCGGGGAAGTCTTCAACAGTGATTTTCCAAATGGCTTCCATACCCAGTTCGGGATATTCCACACATTCGATGCTCTTGATGCTCGACTGAGACAGTACAGCAGCCACACCACCGATAGTGCCGAGATAGAATCCACCATGCTTCTGACAAGCATCGGTAACCATCTGTGAACGGTTGCCCTTGGCTATCATCACCAGTGAACCACCGTGATCCTGGAACTCATCAACGTATGGGTCCATGCGGTTGGCTGTGGTTGGTCCCATTGAACCGCAAGGATAACCTTCTGGAGTCTTAGCAGGACCAGCGTAGAGCACGGGATAGTCTTTGAAATACTGTGGTAGGTCTTCACCTGCATCGAGGCGTGCCTTGAGCTTGGCATGGGCGATGTCGCGTGCCACGATGATGGTACCTTTCAGGTTGACGCGAGTAGATACGGGATATTTAGACAGTTCGGCACGAACAGCATCAATACCCTTGTCGAGGTCAATCTCGATACCCTTGGTGCCTTCGCCCGGATTGCGCAGTTCCTCAGGGATAAGCTCTGTGGGGTTCTCATCCATCTTCTCCAACCAGATACCGTCGCGGTTGATCTTAGCCTTGATATTGCGGTCTGCCGAACAGCTGACACCCATACCGATGGGGCATGATGCGCCGTGGCGAGGCAGACGGATCACGCGGATGTCGTGAGCCAGAGCCTTACCGCCAAACTGTGCACCCAGTCCAATCTTGTGGGCTTCGTCGAGGAGTTTTGCCTCAAGGTCGATATCGCGGAAAGCGCGTCCTGTCTCATCACCAGTGGTAGGCAGGTTGTCGTAGTACTTGATACTTGCCAGTTTCACTGTCAGCAAGTTTTTCTCTGCTGAAGTTCCACCGATAACAAATGCGATGTGGTAAGGAGGACATGCAGCAGTTCCGAGGCTCTTCATCTTCTCTACGAGGAATGGTAACAGCGTGCCTTCATTCTGAATGGTGGCCTTGGTCATAGGGTAGAAGTAGGTCTTGTTGGCAGAACCACCACCCTTGGCAACCATCACAAAGCGATATTCGGCACCCTCTGCAGCCTCGATGTCAATCTGTGCGGGAAGGTTGCAACGGGTGTTGACTTCGTCGTACATGTTGAGCGGGGCGTTTTGAGAATAACGCAGATTGTCCTGTGTGAAAGTGTTATATACACCAAGGCTGAGGGCTTCCTCATCCTCAAATCCGGTCCATACCTGCTGACCTTTCTCACCATGGATAATGGCTGTGCCGGTGTCCTGACAGAAAGGAAGAACACCTTTGACAGCTGTTTCGGCATTGCGCAGGAACTGCAAGGCTACATACTTGTCGTTTTCAGACGATTCAGGATCGGTAAGAATCTGGGCTACCTGCTCGTTGTGGGCGCGACGCAGCATAAACTCTACATCGTGGAATGCCTGCTGAGCCAACAGCGTCAGGGCTTCTTTCGATACTTTTACGATTTCTTTACCTTCAAATTCAGCTGTGCTGACGCCTTCTTTCGAGAGCAGTCTGTACTCAGTGTCGTCCTTGCCCAACTGGAACATAGGGGCATACTTGAATTCTGGATTCATATTCGTTTAGTTTTTTATAATGAATAATTAATACCTGTTGATTGGTTTATCAATAACCGAAGATATCCTCAAGAGTGAGTTTCTTTACTGGTGCTATGCGCTCCAGAACCTTCATATCGAGCTCTTTGTCATTGCCAAGGATCATGTAGCGATAGGGTTTACCGGCTGCTTGTGATTTCTCGAAATTCACAATGTCCTGTAGCGTTACTCGCTGTACATCCTTGTAGATGGTCTCGTTGATATCGTAGTCGAATCCCAATTTGCGCATGCTGAAGTAACGGTCGATAACCGATGACTTGGTGACGCGCTGGCTGGCAAGACGCTTGATGACGGCATCCTTGGCAATATTGAAGGCTGCTTCGCTCTGTGGGATGGTATCGAGAATGTTGTGGAACTCGCTGATGCAATCGCCCATCTTATCGTTTTGAGTGATGATATTTGCAAAGAAACTCTCCTTGTCGCTCTTCTTTGAAGGGCGGGTATATACGGCTCCGGCGCTATAGGCAAGACCGCGTGCTTCGCGCATCTCCTGGAATACGATGCTGTTCATACCGCCACCGAAGTATTCGTTGAATACGGAAATCTTTCCTGCATCGGCAAGATTGAAGGGACGGCCTTCATTGTGGTACATGCGGAAATAGATGTTTTTGGCATCAAACGGTGCCATCAACACTTCGTTTGTTGGAGTCTGAGTGGCTTGATAGGGAGTGGCATGGGGCACGTCCTGAAGTTTTTTGGGAGTGGCGTGCAACTTTGTGATAACGGCTGTCATGTCTTTCAACTCCATCGGACCATAGTAGTAGAGCTCATGCTTCATGTTGCGGAGACCTTTGATGAGATCGAGCAACTCCTGTGGATTGGTATTGCGCAACTGGTCGGCACTCATCATGTCGGTATAGATATTACGGCTACCATATACACCATAAGCGTATAGATGTTCGGCGCAGTTACGTTGGTCTTTCTTGTCATCGTCGCGCTCTTTCAAGATGAGCGATACGAACTGGTCGTAGGATGCTTGGTCGGCTTGAGCATTTTGGAGCACATTCTCCATCAGTGACAGTGCTTCTGCCATGTTCTCACTCAAGCCGTTCAGACGGATGGTGATACGGTTGCCAGATACACTAATTCCATAGTCACAACCCAGCTTGTAGAACTTGCGTTTAAGTTCTGCCACCGAGTATTTGTCGGTTCCAACATAGTTCAGATAGTTGCTTGCCATATCGTAACGGTTGTCGTCTTGATTACCGAAATCGTAGGCGAAACCGAGATAGAAGAGACCATTATCGGTGTTCTTCTTATAGACAACGGGTATGCCTTTCTTGGTGGTGGCAAGGGTCAGGTCTTTCTTGAAATCCACAAAGACGGGTTGGATGGGCGTCACCTCTGTGTTCTGAATGTCTTTCACAAACTGGCTCACCATGTCGCGGTTGGCAGGAATAGGAGTGATGGCAGGCTTGTCAATCTTCTTGGCAAGACTGTCGGTGCCCTGTGTTTTGTAGATTACAGCATAACCGTTGGTGAAGAAACGATTGGCAAAAGCCACAATATCCTGCTTTGTCATCTTCTCAATGCGTGCAATGCTATTGGCATGCTGTTGCCAACTGTCGCCATTGACAAACGAGTTGACCATCTCTGAGACGCGCCATCTGTTGTTGTCGAGTGCTTGCATATATTTGCGCTTGAGATTGTTGACGATAGAAGGCAACAGGTCATCGTCGATGTTTCCTTTCTTCAGATTATCCAATTGGGCTACCATCAGATCCTTTACCTCTTCCAGTGTCTGGCCCTGACGGGGAACGCCATAGAGCACAAAGCTGGAATAGTCTTGTTGAGTTTGACAGAAAGCCTGTGCTGCCATAACCTTCATAGGCTGATTGAGGTTTGTGTCGAAGAGTCCGGCACGACCGTTGCTCAGCATAGAAGAAATGACGTCAAGGGTGTCGGACTGCAGAGATGCTGCCTTTTCGCCACGCCATGCCACACAGACAAAGGCTGCCTGCTGACCAACGATAGTTGTATCGGACGGACTGGTCAATACTGGTTGGGCAGGGAATATTGGTTGGCTGACATCCTGACCGGGTTGCATAGTGCCGAAATACTTGTCGATGATGGCTACTACCTGATCGGGATCGAAATCACCAGCCATACAGATCGCCATATTGTTGGGCACATACCACTTCCTGAAATAGTTCTTGATATTGGTGATGGAAGGGTTCTTCAGGTGATTCTGGGTACCGATGGTAGTCTGTGTGCCATAGGGATGGGTTGGGGTAAGTTTCTTGCCAATGGCGCTCCAAAGTTTGTCGTTATCGTCGGTGAGATAGATATTGTACTCCTCATAAACGGCCTCAAGTTCGGTATGGAAGCCGCGAATTACCATATTCTGAAAACGATCAGACTGAATCTTGGCCCAGTTGTCAATCTCGTTGGAGGGAATATCTTCTGTATAGCAGGTCACATCGTTGCTGGTATAAGCATTGGTACCCTGTGCGCCGATGGTTGACATGAGTTTGTCATACTCGTTGGGGATGAAGTAGCGGGCTGCTATTTGGCTCACGCTGTCTATCTCGTGGTAGGCCTGCTTGCGTGCCATGGCATCGGTCAGTTGGCGGTAACGCTCATAACGAGCCTCGATGTCGGCAAGCAATGGTGCTTCGGATTCGGCATTATTGGTACCGAAATGGTTGGTGCCTTTAAACATCAGATGCTCCAGATAGTGGGCGAGACCCGTGGTTTCGGCAGGATCGTTCTTCGAACCGGTGCGAACGGCGATGTGTGCCTCAATACGTGGCTTATCTTTGTTGACGCTAAGATAAACCTTCAGACCGTTGTCAAGCGTGTAGATGCGGGTTTTCGTCATGTCGCCGCTGACGGTCTCAAACTTGTAGTCCTTGGCTGCCGCTGTGGTGGCAACAGCAAGTGCCAACAGGGAGAGGATACTCTTTAATTGCATATGCGGATGTTTTATATTTTGTTCTGTTATTCTTCCAGATGTTTTGCCTACTTCCGATGTTTGCGGATTGAGAAGCGTGTGAGTTGTCTTTTTGTTGTTCTGCGTCGCTGCAACACTTAGCTATCGTATCGGCTTAGTCTTCAAAGTCTATTTCGTGATCGAGTTTTGTGATGAAATCATCGAAGACAGACTGTTCTACATCGCCCATGGCAAACTCTTTCTCGGCATCCTTACGAATCTCTGCCACCCATGCACGACGTGCGCGGATATAGTCTTCGCGGATGCGGGGCAGGTCGCTATCGCTCAGTTCGTCGAGTCCATAGTAGTCGAGAATGAGGCGATAGGTCCAGGTCCACTGGTATTGGCGATAGTGGTTGTCGATATCGATAAAGCGGTCGAGAATCTCTTTGATGCTTTCAATGTTGCCATTCTTGATATCATCAATAAGTCGTTCCTCTTCGCTGATGGGCAAGAGAAGGCCTGAGAGATCTGTCCAGTGGCCCAAACCGATATCTGATGTTGGTTTGCCGAGGAATCCGCCTTTGATGGCGCGCTTTAGAACGGCACCCATATAGATGCGAAGTGCAATATCGTAATACTTAATGCCTTTGCGTAGCGATGTGGCATTGATGATGTATTCATGGTAGTTGTATGAAGATACGTTGTCACCTCCGGCTTGGCGAAGTGCTTCAAGGATTTTCTTGCCTTGCACGATTTCGCCCACGGTAAAGGGTGATAGCCAGTCGAAGTTGATGATGCTCTTACGACAGGAGGCGGCACGCTTGTCACGCTTGGGCCACTTCTTGATATCGCGGTAGAGACCTACCGTGGTGATGTTGCGTCCAGGTACGATATACATGGTGTCGCCGTAAGCCAGCAGATAGGCGAAAGGCAGACAACGCATGTCGGGGTGGTTCATCAGTTTGCCGAAACATACGGAGAAGGCTCCAATCTTTGCTGGCATAAGGACATAGGCACCACTGGCCGTCTTGGTGCCGCGCTCCAGAGTGCCGTAATGTAATGGTCCCATTTTGTAAGCATGGTTGGAGAAATTGGTGTTTGAACCGGCATTATAGAACGAAAACTCGCCGCCGATGAGCAAACTTGATTTGTGGTGGGAGGCTGAGAATGGTCCGCAAAAGGCAGCACATGCCTCACCGTTGGCCATATAGGAATTGGCAAAGAAGACGCTGGCTTGGGCTGTGAATCCGTTGGCCACCTGACAGGCTTCGCCTACAAAACAGTCTTGCATCTTGACAGAATTGGTGATACTGCAACCATTGGAAATGATGGAGTTTTCGCAGATTACACCTGTGCCAATATATACAGAGGCATCTTTCGAACTGAGGATCGTGCAATCGCTCAATCGTGATGCGCCATTGATCTCACAGTCATCTTTCACAACCGTATTGGTAATCTCCTTGGTATTGATAATCTTTACATTGTTGCCGATGGTACCACGGTCGGGAAGGGAGAAACGCACTTCTTCGCGGATGAGACGAGTAATCTTCTCTTTTAATACCTTATCGTTGAAGTGTTTCACCATGAAAGCGGCTAACTGGGAGTTGAGGTCATGGAAAAGCACCAAGTTACCATCGCCCATTTCGTTTAGCACCGATATCATGTGGTCTTCACCATAGGTGGCTCCCTCTGTCGTCTCCATTGTTGATACGTTAGAGATATAACAGTTGTCGCCGATGGTATAGTTGTTGATGAAATTGCCAATCTTCTCTATCAGACAGTTGTCACCAATGGTTACGTTGCGAAGTGTGGCATCGTTAATGCCTGCATGTTTGGTAAATCCCTTTGTGACTTCTACTTGAAGGTCGAATACGCCAAGCCGAATGTCGCCATAAAACATCACGCGGTGGAATCCGTATGGTGAGAAATCATCTGCCACTTTAACGCTTTCCCAATTTTCTGCCCAGCAGTTATTCCGTTCGAGGACGTCTATTTCCTCTTGGGTCAATTGTCTGTAATCTCTCATTTCTATCTGTGTTTGATTGTACATGCTTTACTTTGTTGTTGTATGTTCTATATGACGTTTCTGCTCACAATGCTTCTTATTCCTCTACTTGATAGAGAAAATCGTTGTAGGGATATTTCTGTACATGGAGTTGGCGAACCTTTTGATAGAGGATATCACGAAGCGTGTCGATGTTTTGCTTTTCTTTGGCTGATATAAAGAGACAGTCTCCCTGCATTTTTGCCATCCAGGTTTTCTTCAATTCGTCGAGTGTCACATTCTCTTTGGTAGAGGGAGTGAGGTCGTCTGCCTCTTTTTCTATCCAGGTGTAGGCATCAATCTTGTTAAATACAATCATTGACGGTTTGTCGGCACAGCCTAAATCGGATAAGGTTTTCTCCACAACTTTTATCTGTTCCTCAAAGTCGGGATGCGAGATATCTACCACATGTACCAATAAATCGGCCTCGCGCACTTCGTCAAGAGTGGATTTGAAGGAATCTACCAAGTCGGTTGGCAACTTACGGATGAAACCTACTGTATCGGCAAGTAGGAAAGGGAGATTGTCGATAACCATCTTGCGTACTGTGGTATCGAGCGTGGCGAATAGCTTGTTTTCTGCAAACACATCGCTCTTAGAAAGCAGATTCATCATGGTCGATTTTCCTACGTTCGTATATCCCACCAAGGCTACACGAATCAGGCGACCGCGGTTTTTACGTTGGGTGGTTTTCTGCTTGTCGATTTCTACTAAACGTTGTTTCAATAGCGTAATGCGGTGCAAAATGATACGGCGGTCCATCTCCAACTGTGTTTCACCAGGACCACGAAGACCAACACTACCTTTACCACCACCGCTACCAGAGCCGCCGCCTTGGCGTTCCAAGTGGGTCCACAGGCGTTGCAGACGAGGCAACATATAGCGATACTGTGCCAATTCTACTTGTGTTTTAGCTTCTGCAGTCTGTGCGCGCATGGCGAATATATCAAGAATCAACGAGGTGCGGTCGAGAATCTTTACTTTCAGTTCAGCCTCGATATTGCGCATCTGTTTGGCAGACAGCTCATCATCGAATATCACCATACCTACAGGTTGGGTTTCGCCGGTAGGGTCGTCGTCGGCAGCATCCTCTTGCATTTTGATATATTGCTTGATTTCTTCCAGTTTTCCCTTACCCACATAGGTAACCTGGCTGGGGCCTTGCACCTTCTGTGTGAAGCGTTTCACGGTGACGGCTCCTGCTGTATCGGCAAGGAATTCCAGTTCGTCAAGGTATTCTTTGGTCTTTGCCTCATCCTGCTCCTGAGTGATAAGTCCCACGAGTACGGCGGTTTCGGCCTTGACTTCTGAAATAACAAATTCTTTCATTCAGTATTTTTAATGTTTCTTTTAAACAATTGACGCCTGCGGCGGTAATCCTTGTTTTTGATTTTGGGGTTCGCCTGCTATTTTAAAAAAAAACAGATTTGTCATCGTTTGCCGGCGTGTATCTCATAAACAACACAATACATTTTAAATCTCTCCCGCAAACTCCTTGG